>CAINWE010000445.1 GCA_903854365.1 Oligoflexia bacterium | reverse complement strand
GAGCTCCCTGGATTGACGGTAAACTCATCACCCGGGTAGCGATAGGCTTCGCAGGAAACCAGTCCTTACCTAAAAGATGAAAAAAGGAATTTTGGTGATAGTGACCCCAATCTGCCCACTGAGGTATGACGTTTGTGCTCGCACCTGCTCGCGCTAAGACTCGCGCAGAGACCAAATTCAAGTCTGTAAGAGCCAGCGAAAATTCACTGAGAAGAGTTTTTCTCAGCTCCGCGGACCGAGGCTTTTTAAGCAGTTCTCGGTAGAGAGCGACGGGATTGAGCGTTGCTTTTGCAAACACCCGATCCAGCCAACGTCGGTAAATCGCGCAGGCCTGACATTGAATTTGAGCTTGATAATCCCATTGCTTCAATACCGCCAGGGCGGCCTGCTCCAGGGGTTTCTCCAGTGACTGCTCGGACAGCTCACTAGGTGCGCCAGACGCAGGTGAGATCGCGTCTAATAATTGCGGTAAAATAAAGCGGGCGTCGACCGCTTGCAAATCACATTGAATCGTTTTAAGCGAGTCTAAATCATGAGCCGGGCGGGCCTTCAATAATTCTTCGATTCGAAAGGCCCGAAAACTAGAATACTGAGCGTCGCCTCCGTTCCATTGAGAATCACTAGGCCATTGACGATTGTTCGCTGTCACCAACCAACCTCGCTGAGGTCGCAAAACGTGTGGCATTTCATCGGCATTCAAAGGCGTTTCAAACGATTCTGCCTGTTCGACCTCGTTCAGTCTCTGCAACGGAACGCCAAAAGAACTCGGGTGGTTCAGGCGAGGGATCCTGCCGACAGCACGATACCCAATGTCACCGTGAATATCCGCAAAAACAAGATTCCAAGAGGGTACCCGAAACTGCCCCATTAATGCATCCGCTTCAACCACACTCTTGAGTTTAGGCAGCTGAAATAGCCCTAGAATGTCGGCCGGCTTCAGTCGATAGCTAGTCCAGTTCAAAACCAATGCCTGATTTTCAGGTGCTGGCAAAGGCAATACAGGCAACCCCCCCGGGGTTTTTCTGAAAGTCTTGAAGAACCATGGAACTTTGAATTTCCACGCCTTCACCCAGATCCAAGGCCTAACAATTTGAGCCTCCTTCAGATCATTCTCCGGAACTCGACTCAAGCGAGCCGCGGGTAGAAACGCATTCGTCACACCCCAACTTAAATTCTCAGAGGCACCCATGGTAAAAAAGGGAATTCCCGGCACAGTGGCGCCCATCACGTTCATCGTTCCAGTATCCAAATGCGCCCAATACCAAAAAGGGGGGTGCGTCAGGGACAGATGAGGGTCATTTGCCAAAAGGGCATGCCCCGTCTTGGAGCGATTTGCAGCCAGCACCCAATTATTGCTCCCCATTCCCGGACCCTGCCAAAGGCCTGGTAGCTCCAAAAATGCCTCCAGCGCTTGCTTCCCAAGTGGCGCTGGTGAGAAGGCCTCGGCACCCTGCTGCCGAACTACCGGCAAGGAAGTGCTCCGCAGATACTCGCCCTCTTTTAAGACACTCACTTCCCAAGGAAGGTGGTCGAGGCCAAAAAGTTGAGGTGCCCCTTCGCGATGCTTTTCAGCCCACTGTTCTTGCATCAGCTGATACTCAAAGCTTCTCCGAGTCTGATCAAAAGACTGCAAAAGGAGGAGCTTTAAACTGTCCTGGGGCTGCCAATCTTCGGGCAGGTAATCGAACGTGCGAAATTCATAGGGACGATCGGCCCTTTTGAGCGCCTCCTCGGCACCCAGACGTACTCCAGAAGCATACGCTCTGAATGAAGATTGTTGTTCCTCAGACATTTCTCGGTAGAGAGACTCCGCTTTCTCTTTCAAACTCAAGAGTCTGAAAAAAAAGTCCGAGCGAATTCCGTCCTTACCGAAAAATTCTGCTTTTCTGCCGTCGACGATTTTTTTAAAATAGTCCATCTGCCAGATGCGATCGCGAGCGTGAACAAAACCAAGACAGGCAATGCCCGACCCTTCAGTCTTGGAGCGAAGGTGAGGGATTCCCTGCTCATCCTGCCATAGCTGACAGGAACTCCCCACCCAAGAATCCGCCGCATGGGTAGTCACTCCAAGCATCGACGCGCTCAAAGAGAGAGCCGCAAAGGTCCACGTCCACTTCCCCCCACCCTTTACTGAAGGACTTTCCACCACTGACCTCCCCACGAAGCAGGAATTCGATTTTTTAAAATTTGACCCACTACGGCCGAGGTGATCCAAGGCGCCTCTAACTGAGGGCAATGCCCCACGTTTTTAATCAAGACCGCATGGTGTCGGTCCTTCCATTCTGGATTTAAATCCTTCAGCCAGGTATCCATGCAACGCGCTGGGATTAAGCCATCATTCTCCCCCCAGACCATCCAAACCTGGGAACGAATCTGGCCCGCGGGTACCTGAAGATCAGCGTCGCCCTTCGCCTAATCAATCAACTGCGCAATATCTTCTCTCTGGTAAAGATCGTGAAAGTGTCCCTCGACATAGCGAAACCAAAACGGCTCTCGCGCAAAAAGGCGCGGCTTGAGCTGAGGAAAACCCAACCTCATCGCCTCTTCAAACACAGTTTCCAACTCTTCTCTCACCTGAGTCTCACTATAAAGACCGGATGGATTGAATAAAATTAACGAGTCGGGTCCCGAATAATTGAGCCGATTCGCAATCGGTCGCTTCTCTTGACCGCAGAGAGAGGCGTAATTCGCAGCCAATGCCCCCCCCAACGAATGCCCCAGGACAGTATGCGGCTTGAGATAATCTAGAACATCTCCTACGGCTGTCATCATCAACTGAAAACTAGAAAACGATCGTTCCGCTGAAAGAAATCCACCAAATCCCGGCAAATCGAAAAGAATGACTTCATCGAATTCTTGCCTCAAAATCGGTTGAAGCGCTAAAACTTGCATCTGCCAGGACAGAGCCGTATCACCGAAACCCGGAATCAAAACAAATCGCTTCGGATAAGGCGCACCCGGCGACTTTTCTCGGCAGTGAATCTTCCAATAGCCTAATTTCTGATCGCCATTCCGGTGGAGCTCCCACCGAAAACCCAGCCCATGAAATGCGACTCGTGCAGCCAAATGAAGACCTTGGAGAACCGAGGGTAACTCGACGGGAAGATCGAACTTCTTTAAGCTTTTCAGAATAGGGTCTTTCATTCATTCCGTTTTACATCAAGCACCAAGAAAAACCCAATAAATCGGGCAATCGAGTATTTCTGATTTACTTTTCTTCCACCCTCGGCGAGCATCACAATCAACCTATGTCGTCCTTCCCTTTCAAAATCGATCGCAAGCTCACTGAAGTCCTAGCCGAAGGGAAATTTACTCTGTCTGCCGAAATTATTCCCCCCAGAAACGGTGCCGAGCAAGGATTAGTTCTGAATCAGATTGAAACTCTCGTCGCCGCCGGAACGGAGTTCATGGCCGTCACCAAGGGAGCCGGCGGCAGCCTACGAGGCGGAAGCCTTCCCATTGCTCAGGCGATCAAAGAACGCTTCTCAATCCCCTGTATCGCGCACTTTACCTGCCGCGACTTAAACGCCCACGAAGTCGAAAATCACCTCATGGATCACCATTACTTCGGGATTCGCAATATCCTCGCCCTTCGCGGCGACCCCCCCGACGGCCAACCTGAATGGAAAGCCAGAGAAGGCGGCTACAATTACGCCTATGAACTCATCGAGCAAATTCGAAACCTAAACGCTGGCCAGTTTCTGACTCGCCCCGGGGGCCCCCCCCACTCATCCGAACAAAAGACGGACTTCTGCATAGGAGCGGCTGCCTATCCGGACTTTCCGGACGAACGGCAGCGAATCGAATTCTTTCGCCTCAAAGTCCAAGCCGGAGCAGAGTTCGGGGTGACCGACCTTCTCTTTGATCCCGACTCTTACGCTCGATTTTTGGACCTCTGCGGAAAAGCTCAGATTTCTATCCCGATCCTCCCTGGCACCCGCCTCCTGAAAAGCAGGGGGCAAGCCCAAAAAATGATCTCCAAATTCAAAACTCGAATTCCCGAGAGCACCCTCAAGCACCTCGATGAGGTCGAGGGACCCGACTCCGTCCCCCGGGGAATCGACCTACTCCTCCGCCTCGTCGAAAAGCTCAGGTCCCTCGGGGCACCCGGCATCCACCTTTACGTCATCGCCGACACACAAAGTGCAGCCATGACACTTAGACGGTTGGCAGAACAGAAAAAACACGCTAAATAGGATTCAACGTCTTTAACTTCACTCTGCCGGGGTGGCGAAATTGGTAGACGCACAGGACTTAAAATCCTGCGGTTCGAAAGGGCCGTACCGGTTCGATTCCGGTCCTCGGCACCATAAAAAATCAAGTCAATTCAGAAAACTCCCTATTTTAAGGGATGAGTGGGAACGACCTAACCTACGCGAGCTAGGGAGCTTGGCTGACGGAGATGATTAGGGATCTCTACGATAAAACGGGTGCCTTTGTCGGCGTCGCTGATGACACGG
>CAINWE010000444.1 GCA_903854365.1 Oligoflexia bacterium | reverse complement strand
TCAGTGCTCAGTCAGTCAGCTGCCCAGACCGAAGGTTTTTCTGTGGATATGTTCAAGATAACAGAAAAATTGCCCACCCCATTCGTGAACTGGAAGCTTCGCACCTTGTTTTTGGTGTCCATGCTTTTCTGGCTTACGGTACTTACCCCAATTACTTTTTCAATTTTCTTAGAAAACTGCAAAAATGACCTCAGAGAACTGAAACTCAATTTAAATAGTCAGCTTCAACTCAATCACGCAAACCTGAGGAATTCCCGTTGGGCACTCATGAGGCTAAACTTTCTGAGCGTTCACTTTTTCAAGGCGGATTCAAAACTATTGAGTTCGCTCGAAGGAATTTTGCTGCCTGGATTTTCCTTCGGCGCAAAAAACGAATATTTCATATTCCGGGATTTGGAGTCAAAAACCAAACTTGAAATTCACCGCGGAGCCTTAGTCAGCCGTCATAGTGAAGTGAACATCCCTAATGAAAAATATCTCGTTCGACGCGGAGAGGGTATTTTTACTACCCCATGTCAAATCAACAACACGACTTATCTTTGCGTCCTGAGCACACCTGATCTTCGTGACTATCAAGATACGTCTGCCCGTTATGTATCTCTTGGAGCAATTCCTAGGTCCGAACTGTATAGTCTCTCGAGAGCACCGGAGGTCCAACAGAACTCATTTTTTCGGGTCGATCAGCCCGGCTTTCACTTTTCCTTTGACCCCGATCTCAAGGAAAAGATCGAAGGAGGACCTGGCCTAGGGAAATTATTTAGGCAAAACATAGAACCGTATCCTGGCTTTTGGATCTCGCTGAGCTATCCTTGGATGGACTTTCTTGGGGTGACTGCTTCGCTTACCTTACTTCTTTCTATTTTTGTGAGCTGCACAGGCGCTATCATGGGTCACTTCTTTCAACTTCGAATTAAAACCGAACTCAACATGGAATCGCTCAAAATGCAGAAGGAGAGTTATGAGCGCGTCCAACTTCTGGTCAAAGGAGTGATTCACGACATTGAAAGTCCTTTGGCAGCGCTTCGAGTTCTCTCAGCCGGTGAACAGGACGCAGAGAGAAAGAATATGTTCGATCTTCTTTTTAAACGCGTCAGACTGATTGTCAGCGACCTAGAAGGCAAAGGGAACTCAGGAGCTTTGATCGAGCCATCCCAATTACCCATTCGGCAAGTTTTAAATTCGGTGATTTTAGAGAAACAAAAGGAATTGGGGGGACGCTTTCGTCTCAACTTTCCGCAGAGAGAAGATGAGTCAGCCTGGTTTTTCGGGGTATACTCGGATTTTTTCAGGATGGTATCGAATATCATTAACAACGCAGTCCAAGCTTCTGAGCGAGGATCCGAAATTCACATTGATTTGAATATCGATTCTGAGAGAAACTGCATCAGCATTTTAATTATTGATTTCGGAAAAGGAATACCTGAAGAAATTCGTAATAGAATTTTTGAAAATGGCGCAACGTTCGGAAAATCGACCGGGTCTGGTCTGGGCCTATTTCAAGCAAGGAAAACCGCACTAGAGATGAAGGGCGATATTTTGATTCGACCCAACCAAGATTTTCCAGGTACCACGGTTGAAATCAAGATACCACTCCGAGCAGCTCCGAGTTGGTTCCGCTCTGAGATACGACTCATCAAGGACGGTTCAATTGTCTTAATCGACGACGAGGAAATTATTCAAAAGGCTTTTCAAGAGCAAATCAAGCGAGCCGGCCTTGAATACAAGGTGATGTATTTTTC
>CAINWE010000443.1 GCA_903854365.1 Oligoflexia bacterium | reverse complement strand
GCGTGTCCATCTGGGACATGACCGACACCGCCAACGAATCATCTAGAGTCGTCAGAACTTTTGCCGCCGCTTTCGGGCTCATGGCTAAGAAGGTCTCAATCAATTTTGCTTTTTTTTCCTCGCCGTCTTTTGCCTGATCTAGCTGAACCTTTTGGATTGCTTCGCGGTCTTGGGTTAGTTTCTTTAATTGTTCTGCAATCGCACTCTCCCGTGTCTTAAGCTCAGCCTCCTTAACAGCTAACTCCTTCTCACGCTTCTGGAGTAACTCCTGGGCCCCGCGAATGTCGTCGGCCGCCGATTCAGAAGCTAAGCACAAATTCGCCTGGACTTTCGAGTCCCCGCGCTGAGCCGGTGATTTACTGGTCGCAGCAGATTCTTTTTTATCTTTCTCACCGTCTGGCGACAGCGACGGCTTCGGCTCGGGCGACCTAGCATCTTCATCTTTAGCCATGACAAAGCTCACAGCGAAACCAATAGAACTCAAACTCAGCAAAAAATAGATGAAGAATCGAGTTGGAACTCTTTTCATTCGAGATCCCCCTCTTCCTCTGACGTGAGCCGCTTCCTCATAATCGAGAGCTCGTCCTGCTGCTTTTGCTCATGCTTCTTACGCTCTGCCTTAAACTCTTCTAAGGCGCGCTCCTTCAAGGTCTCAATCATGCGCGTCATTTTTCTAGCCTGTAAATAAATAGCCATAGCCTTGTCTACGGCTCGATTAGCACGAAAAACACTCTGGTCAGCTCGAACAATTCTCTGCTTTGTACCCATAATAAAATTCTGGATACATTGAAATGCAGCGGCTGGAGTGGAAATATTCCCCAAAAAATCTCGCTGAGAGAGCGAGTCTTCAAGCTGATTCTGAAGACTTCTCTTTCCCTCTAGCTCTAATTGAAGTTTCTTCTGGGCTTCCGCCAAATTCCGCAAGGCCTCGTCTTCCTTAATCCGGCGTGCCTGCAAGAGTGCGTCTAAGCCAAACTTAAATTTCTTCATTACAATTTTATGATGATCTAAATTTTATTTTTAAAATAGACTGAATCTTTTTCCCAGTAATCCGAAAAGTATCAGCTTCTAAAATTGCAGCCTGGAGCTGCCATTCGGCTGATTTTGCCGTGGATTTGGCTGCATTTGTTGCCCACTGATCGCAGCCTCGCCCGCTCTAAAAATCGAGTGCATGCGGCTCAATGTCTCTTTCATATCACAGGATTCATCCACTTTTTGTCTGAGAAAATCAATGATTCGACTGTGGACGGCAACTGCCTGATCAATTTTTGGATTACTTCCCTTCACATAAGCACCAATGTTAATGAGGTCTTCTACTTGAGCGTAGGTGGCCATCCACTCTCTGATCTGAGAGGCCCACTCGAGGTGATCCTGGCCAATCACAGATCTCATCACACGACTGGTACTCTGCAGTACATCGATCGCAGGAAAATGATTTCTTTGGGCAATTTTTCGACTAAGTACAATATGACCATCTAGAATCGAACGAACCGAGTCTGCAATCGGATCATCCATATCATCACCTTCCACGAGAACTGTATAAAGTCCCGTGATACTCCCCTGACCGGGTGATGTTCCAGCTCGCTCCAAAAGCTTAGGTATAGTCGCAAAGACACTAGGGGTGTAGCCCTTTGATGCTGGCGGCTCTCCCATAGACAATCCGATCTCACGCTGAGCCATGCAAAATCGGGTGACAGAGTCCATCAGAAAAAGGACGCTTTTCCCCTGATCTCTGAAATACTCGGCGATCGCTGTGCCGAGAAACGCCCCACGCATTCGCAGAAGCGGTGATTTATCTGAGGTCGAAACCACAACCACCGATCGCTTGAGACCCTCAGGTCCGAGATCGCGCTCAATAAATTCGCGCACCTCTCGGCCTCGCTCACCGATCAAGGCAATCACATTAATATCAGCCTGGGTTCTCCGAGCCATCATCCCCATCAATACGGATTTACCCACCCCGGAACCAGCCATAATTCCCATCCGCTGGCCTTGACCACAAGTCAGCAGCCCGTTGATACAACGCACCCCTAAGTCCAAGGGTTCAGCAACAACTGCACGATCCAGGACATGGGTCGGTTTCTGATACAAACCCCGCTCCTCGGAATGCGTGGATGAAAAATCGATATCGCCCTTGCCATCAATGGGATTTCCTTGCCCATCCAAAACTCGACCCAGCAGCGCACTGCCTACCGTAATCGAGGAGACCTTCTTCTTCAGGACGACCAAGCTATCCTTATTTACGCCGTGCACCTCCTCGAAGGGCATCAGCAGAATTCTCTTATCTCTAAAACCAATGACTTCGGCCTCGACTGCACCCTGTGCCTGACTCAGAGTCCGATCCCCAGACGGTAGGATGTGGCACAAACTTCCCACGCCGGCACCCGGCAAATGCGCTTCAAAAACGAGTCCAATCGACTTGGTGACCTTACCGGCTTCCGTATAGAGCATCGACTGACTCAATCGCTCATCATAAATATGCTTCTGCATCTTCCAATTCAATTTGAACTGCCCTCGCTCGAGTCTACTGCATTCTGATTTCCCATTTCAGGAATCAGAGACCTATGAACCTCCTCCAACTGGGCTTCTATACTGGCGTTGATCACGTTCCATTCAGTCTCAATTTCACAACCACCCGATTTAACACTGCTATTCATTTCAACATTAAAATTTGTGATATTCCCGAAGGCCTTCTCGACTCCCCCCTTCAAAACACCAACGAACTCTGCGTCCTTCGGATTAATCCTAAGCGTTATGTTTTCACGCACTCCAACTTTTCCGACGAGTTCCTTGGCTAGCCTGAGAATATACTCTCGATCCGTTGAGAGTTCTTTCATCAGAAGCATTCTGGCTATCTTGTAAACAAGTTCTATAATAATTCGTTCATTCACCCTAAATATATCAGTTCGTGCATGATCAATCTGATTCAAAAACTCGTCGAACTGGGCAATTTTGCTGGAGGCCTCACCCTTAATCTGCTGGATCGCCTCATCAAAACCTTTCTTGAAGCCCTCTTCATAGCCTAATTCACTTGCTGCCTTTTTTTCTCTTTCGGCAATTTCGGTGACGATTCTCTTAACCTGCTCGTCGATGACCCGCCTCTCTTCATCCTGGATCGATAAAGGACTCCTCAACAGCGGATTAATCGAGAATCGGCGATCTCTTTGCCCCTTTTCAGAACGATCCTGGTCAGTGGCGGCTAAGGATCCGTACTTATTTTTCACCTCTGAATAGCTACTAACGCCAGCAGCGTGAATCGGCTGAAACGAGAAATCTCTGATCTCTAGTCTATCCGATCGATCTAGGCTATAAACTTTGGAGTCTGGTTCCCGATCTTCGCCGGAGGTTTCACTCTCAATTTGTTGATCAAACGATTTCTTTTTCCACATGACATTCCTCAGACAACAGAATCTCCGCCGCCGCCGCGACTAATCGCAATCTTACCTTCGGCCTCGAGACGCTTAGCGATGTTAACAATTTCCTGTTGGGCAGACTCAACTTCTGAGAGTTTAACTGGCCCCAGCGATTCCAAATCCTCCTTCAGCAACTCTGCAGCACGCTTAGAAATATTTCTGAAGATCTTATCTCTGACTTCTGGTGTAGCAGTCTTCAGAGCAATCACCAACTTGTCATTGGCCACTTCTTTTAGGAGAGTTTGCATTCCGCGATCATCAACAAACGAAATATCCTCGAAGACGAACATAAGTTTTCGAATTTCCTCTGCCAATTGAGGATCTTTCTCTTCGACCTTGGACATAATATTCTGCTCGTTCGATTTGTCCATGACATTGAGCATGTCCGCGATCGGCTGCACACCACCCAGGACCTGAGTATCGATCGACCCAAGAGTTGCAAGTTCTTGTTTGAGAACCTCATCGACTTGAGCAATCAGGTACGGAGAAATGAAATCTAGATTCGCAATTCTCAGGACTACTTCGGTCTGGATTAACTCCGGTAACCGCTTGAGGACCTCACATTTTTTGCCCGATTCCAAATGCGCCAAAATCAGAGCAATCGTTTGAGGATGCTCGTTGACCAGGAAATTGGCTAAGGTTCTAGAGTCGACTAGCTCGAGTGCCTCCAGGGTCCGACTCCCTTCAACGACCGAGAGTTGACCTAAGACGGTCTTTGCACGTTCTTCCCCCAAAGTTGACAACACAAACTCACGACCTGTCGCATGCCCGAATATGAGTGTATCTTCCTCAGCAATTTCCTTATAAAAACTTTCCAATGTCTCTTTAACGCAGGCGATAGGCACCTTGCTGATGGTGCCCATAGCACTCACCAGGCGCTTCACATCGTTATCCTTCATTTTCTTAAAAATCTGCGAGGTTACCTGATTCCCCAGCACATTCAGAAGCAATGCCGACCGTTCCAGTCCTGACATCTCATCAAAATTTTCATATCCCATGATTCGACCCTAGGCGCTAGCAGCCTTGTCCTTTCCTTTGCCACCCTCGGCGCTCTTTCCGTCCATGCTACGTTTATGAAGCCAATCTCTCAAAATTAACGCTGCTTTATGTGGATTCGAGTCAACTAAGGTAATAATTCGCTCTTTGATCATCTCGCCTTCTACCTTTTCCGGATCTACTGTATCCGGAATGACGGGTATAATTTCCTCAACAGTGGGTAGTGCCGTGTTTCTCTGCAGTTTTTCCAGCTCCTCAACGGTTTGAGGAAGGAAGGTGTCTACACTGTCAATTGTATTTTCAGTAATCCACTTAATAAATGGCCTAACAACAAACATAAAGAACATGAGAATCGTTAACCCAATCACGCAATAGGTAATAAGGTTCTGAATGTAGGTCTTATGCTCAGTTTCGCTAACAATTCTCTGAGCTTCCTCAAAGTCCTCGTGCGTAAATTCAATATTCTTAATTTCTAGGGTATCGCCCCTCTTTTTATCAAAACCCACAGCGCTGGATGTAATTTGCTCCAACTCTTTGAGCGTCTCCGGAGCCCATGCTTGAGTCGTCGTCACAGACTTTCCGTCTTTATCCTTAGACCTTACAATCTTTTGATCGACTACAACGGCAATCGAGAGCCGCTTCACATTCCCTGCCGAGTGAGTCGTTTTTCGGATCGTCTGTGGAATCTCGTAATTAGTGACCTCGTTGTTCTTCACCGTTTCCGTTTTGACTTCACAATTTGCGGATGGGTTCTGTCCCGGGGCATTCGACGCAGACACTGGAACACCAGCCGCTCCTGGCCGCGTCCCATTCATACTGTCGTTATGTTTTTCTACTGACCTTACCGCGGCGCCATCGGCATCGAATGATGTCTGCGTCTCATTCACCTGAGAAAAATCCAAGTCTGCAGTCACCTTAGCGACTACGTGTCCCTCGCCCACGACGCGCGAGAGCACCTCTTCAATACGCTTCTCATAGTCGCTCTCAATTTTTTGACGAAGATCGAGTTGGCTGGCGGTGGCCGCTCCCAGTGGATCGGTCACGTTTTTTGAGAGCATTTTGCCTTCAGAGTTCATGATGACTACGTCAGAAATCTCCATTCCCTCGACGGCTCGGGCAACTAAATTTCCAATGCCAAAAACCTGCTTATCGCTCAACGTTACTCCCGGGTCGAGATCAATCACAACTGAGGCCGTGGACTTTTTCTGATCCTCAACAAACGTACTTTTCTGGGGAATAGCGAGATGAACCCGAGAGCGCCGCACCCCACGAATCGAATTAATGGTTCTCATTAACTCGCCCTCTTGGGCTCGCTTCTGATTTAACTTCTGGACAAAGTTGGAGACTCCAATCGACTGCTTATCAAACACTTCGTAGCCCACAACCCCGGACTGTGGCATCCCCATGGTAGCAAGCTCGAGCCTAAACTCGTAGAGATTCTCAGGGGGAACAGAAATCGTTTTTCCGTTTGCCTCGACACGAAACGGAATTTGCTTTTCCCGTAGGATTCGAATGATCGCAGTAGAATCTTCAGGATTAATATTGGTCAT
>CAINWE010000442.1 GCA_903854365.1 Oligoflexia bacterium | reverse complement strand
TGTATTGGGCGACCAACCATCAAGGTGAGCGGTTGAGGGAAGATTTAGCCAACTTGGTTTTGAAGCTAGCTTCATATCCCCGAGAACGTGCACACCAGATGTGATTTCACCAGTAATCAATGAGGGCATCATGTTAATTCGAGGGTTATTGAATTGAATAGAGATTTGATTCGGATCAGTAATTGGGTCGGACTGTGGATCGCGATAAATCGCTACACGGCGGTCTGAACCACTCGGTGATGGGTCTAAACGAACCTGCCAATAAGCGGTATTCGATCCGAGAAAAGCCAGATTCACACCATTGTTACGTGCTGCGATAATCGTCTTAAATATCTTATTTGTCATGTATTCAGCGTGCCCACTAAAAATTAAACCGCCATACCTCTTTGCTATCGAAGGATTGCGATTTAAGTCAGTATCAGCAATTTGATCTACTTGAATTCCTTTGTCTTCTAAATATTGAACAAGAGCAATTGCGTCGCGATCAAAATGATTCATGCCACTTCCAACAAGTGGTCGGTCCATCGAAACGACACGACTGCGTTCTCTATTCGCGTCAATTGGCCCCATATAAGCCGAACGACCACCGTAACCGTTGTAGGCAGCCCACGTGATTGTCGAGTGCACGAGTAAGAGCTTTGAAGTTGCAACTTCACCCTTGACTATGAGGGGGGCAATATTTTCTATAACATCTTTATCATTAATTGAGGCAACCGCGTAGAGGCCAGGAGTCCAATCCTTGCCGATTGTGAAGGTTGTTGTTACAGGCCAATTTGTCTCGACCATTCGAGTGAGTGATTTAACTTTTAAGATTTTGTAACTCTTGAGGGATAGGGGAGCTGAACTCCACATTTCTCGTGCGCCCGAACCAGAATAATTTCCAATCCTTAATACTTTAATTATTCTCGCGCCAGTATTTCCATCAGTATTGTTATATAAAGAGGCGTGTACTTTTATTACACTCCCGCAAGTTGCCGACATCTGGCTCGTCCAAAGAACACTTCCGGTCGGAATAAAAAGGTGAAGGTTATGCCAAACTTTTGGATTCATGGCGACACCAGGATTTAAGTTCTCGGAGTTCAACCAATCACTCTTTGCTTGATCACAACCATTTTGGGGAACTGGCCCAGCATCAGATGGAAAATTAATTTTTAGTGAATTCGCGTAAGTCAGTGGTGGCTGTTTCACAACGTCGGCATGAAGTGGGATGGGTGGGAGAAGTAAGGCTTCTTGGTTATATATTCCAACGAGTTGCTGCACGCCAACTGCAATCGCGGCTATAGAAAGAGTTATTACTCCAATGAGCGCAATCTTCTTTTTGAAGGTAAGAATAATTTTTTTCAAAGTAGGAGAAGTCTATATACCAACGCAATGGGCAGTAATCGAGTTTTGGGTGAGAAGGTGGGTCTCATTTCAGCGTAAAAAACAGCTTGATTTCTCACGAGGGTGGAGAAGGTTGTACGCTCGCCCAAGTCTTTTCGCCCCCATAGCTCAGTCGGTAGAGTGTTTCCATGGTAAGGAAGAGGTCATCGGTTCGATTCCGATTGGGGGCTCGGCGGGGTAGCTCAGCTTGGTAGAGCAAGCGGCTCATAATCGCTGTGTCGTGGG
>CAINWE010000441.1 GCA_903854365.1 Oligoflexia bacterium | reverse complement strand
TAAGTAGATATTGTCTGCCGCCGTTTATTTTGGTGCAGATAGTGCTCTTTGATCTGTTTTCGAGCGTTAAAAATCGTTATCATCCGCTCCTGATCCCTCTGGTTCTTTTTGGATTAGTCATTTCAACTTATTTTTTGGCTATTCAAGCGGAGTTAGTCAATCGATTCACGGACTGGGGTTGGGTGGCTTAAGGATTCATTCGTGGACTGCCTAGTTTTCTGAGTCTGAGTGCGTTGGTAATCACCGAGACGGAACTCAAACTCATGGCCACACTGGCAAGCATTGGGTTCATGAGAATGCCTGTGAACGGGTAGAGTACGCCGGCTGCGATCGGAATACCTAGGGCGTTGTAAAACAGGGCAAAAAACAGGTTTTGCCGAATATTTTGCATGGTCGCTCGACTTAAGTGAATGGCACTGAGGATGCCTCGCAGGTCTCCCCGAATCAGGGTAATGCCAGCGCTTTGAATGGCTACATCGGTTCCGCTGCCCATAGCAATTCCCACGTGGGCCTGGGCCAAAGCGGGGGCGTCATTAATTCCGTCTCCTGCCATGGCGACACGTCGCCCCTGAGATTGGAGTTCGCGGATTCGATCGATTTTAGCTTGAGGGAGCATCTCTGCCTGAAAATCTTCGATGCCCAATTGCTTGGCTACCCTCTCACTGGTTCGTCTGTGATCGCCTGTGAGCATGAGGAGGTGAATTCCCAGGCGTTTGAGGGCTGCGAGAGCTTCCCGGGTGGTGGCTTTGATAGGATCAGTCACGCCTAAGGCTCCGGCCGGTTTTCCCTCAATTGCGAGATACACAACCGATTGACCTTCTCTTAAAAGTGGCTCTGCCTGCGTTTGAAAAAGAGATAGATCGATTCCGAGAGATTGCATCAACTGGAGATTTCCGAGGAGGCATTCTTGGTGGTTGAGCTGTGCTCGAATGCCTAGGCCAGCCATTGATTCGAAATGAGTGAGGGTCGGATTCCACAAGATTTGGCGTGCCTCTGCGCCATCGAGGATAGCTGAGGCCAAGGGATGCTCACTTCCTTTTTCGAGAGCCGCAGCGCGCCTAAGGACCTCCGTTTCATTGAAGCCTGCAAACGCGAGGATCGATTTCAGTTTGGGTTTGCCCTCCGTGAGCGTTCCCGTCTTGTCGAGTACTAGGGTGTCAATTCGCTCTAAAGTCTCCAAGGCCATGGCGTTTTTGATCAGAATGCCGCTGCGAGCTCCAGCCCCAGTGCCGACGAGAATCGACATGGGTGTTGCCAGCCCCAAAGCGCAGGGGCAGGCGACGATGAGGACGGAGACTGCGTTCATGATGGCAAACGCAAGTTTAGGTTCAGGGCCAAAGATCGCCCAAATGAAAAAAGTGAGAATTGAAGTCAGAATGACTGCAGGGATAAAATAGCTGGATACTTGGTCGGCGACCCGTTGGATCGACGGTTGGGTGCGCTGCGCCTCCGAGACGAGCTGCACCATTTGGGCAAGAAAGGTTTGTGAGCCCACTCGGGTGGTATTCATGAGGAACGTGCCGGTTCCGTTGAGAGTTCCTGCGGTGACCTGAGAGCCCGGGGCTTTTTCGACTGGCAGAGCTTCGCCCGTGATCATGGACTCATCCACCTGACTCTGGCCCGTAACGAGTTTTCCATCGGCAGGAATTTTTTCTCCGGGACGCACTCGAATCGAGTCTCCGACCCTGAGAGTCTCGATTCCGACATCGATCTCGCTCCCATCTGGGAGTACCTTTCGGGTTGTCTTGGGTACGAGTTGGAGAAGTGCTTGAATGGAGGTCTGAGTCTGTCTTCGGGCTCTGAGCTCGAGAATTTGTCCCAAGAGGACGAGGGTAACAATGACTGCTGCGGGTTCAAAATAGACGCCGAGTTGTCCTTGATGGGTAAGTAATGCCGTAGGAATCGCATTGGGACTCATACCGAAGGGTGGGGTAAATAAGAGTGTGACTAGAACGCTGAATCCAAATGAAATTCCTGTTCCGAGCGAGATTAGGCTGAACATGTTCAAGTTTCGATTTTGAATCGATTGCCACCCGAGTTGAAAAAGGGGGTATCCCGACCAGAGAACTACTGGGCTGGATAGGGCAAGCTGGGTCCAGTGATTGACGGAACCTGGAAAAACTTCTGACATGGATATCAATAAAAGAGGGAGGGAGAAAATCGCTGCGACCCAAAATCGGCGTTCGATGAGGCGAAGTTCCGTTTGGGAGCTGTCTAAGTGAGATAAGGAGATCTCAAGGGGTTCCAATGCCATGCCGCATTTAGGACAGTTTCCCGGTCCGATTTGTTGGATCTCAGGATCCATTGGGCAAGTGAAGACTTCATGGCGCTCAGAGCGTGTTTGCGTAGATGGTCTGAGGTATTTCTCAGGGTTTTGACGAAATGCTTCGCGACAATGTTGACAGCAAAAAAAGTAATCCATGCCTTGATGGCGGTAAGATCCTCCGGCGTGCTTGGGGTCGACGTCCGTTCCGCAGACGGGGTCGGCGGCAAGAGGATTGTCTGAATCTGCGGGCTTTTGGATTTGCTTGTAGGCGTTCATTGAGAGCTAAGTCTATCGAGAACAGGGGTCGAAGTAAATCAGGGAGAAGCCTATTTTCGCCCCGGTAGGCAACCGCCCGCTCTTGACAACCTGAGGTCGAGCAACTACTGTCGGGCCCATTCAGACCAGCATTTTAGGTTTTTTCTTTTAGCCTTTTTACTTTGAGGCCATTTGAGGATGAGTCCTTCAATCAAGAGTCAGAAAGTGACAACGAGAGAGAGGATTGAGGAGGATTGAGTATGAGGATGGTTGCTTATTTTTGTTTTTTTGTGAGTGTTCTGCTGCTTTCTGCAGCGCCCATCCTCGCGGATGGCTCCCTGATCGTGGGCATCGCTTCAAATGATTCGGTCAAAGTTGCAGCCGTGGAGCGAACTTTTCAGACGCTTTTTCCGGGTAGGGAGATTGCTTTCCATTCGTTCGGTGCAGGTCCTTTGGAGGATGGTCTCGTGGAGAATCCAGAAGAAGGTTTCTTGAGAGCGAAAACCCGCTTAGACCACGCCCAAACGCAGGCTGCAGGAGTGAAATCAGAACTTAAGCCAGATTATTGGGTGGTCATAGAAGGGTACAGAGCAGACCACAAAAGTCGTGGAGTCGCTGAGCTGATCGGGAATAATCAGTGGGTGGTCCTTGTTCTAGCGCACGGGAAGGTTCAAGTACTAGAATCCACAGGGCCGTCGATGGTTGCAGTTCCTGCTGAGCCAGTGCATGGAGAGGTGGGCGATGATCTGGCTAGGATGAGTGAAGGAGTCATGCGAGCTGTGCTGAAGACGGAAATACAGGCGATAGCCGACTTTCCAAATCCAGGAATTATCTTCCGGGATATGTCTCCTTTGCTGTCGAATGCAGAGCTTCGAAAGGCAGCGATTCAG
>CAINWE010000440.1 GCA_903854365.1 Oligoflexia bacterium | reverse complement strand
CGGTAGTCCTTGGGCTGAAATGCCCTAGAAGCCCCCACTTCAGCAAAGCTAAGTGGTGGGAGCTGTCACCTTTCCCAAAGAGCCACGACCATGCCACCACCGCCAGCACCGGTCATCTTAACCGCGATGGCCCCGTCCCGCAAAAGTGACTCCTCAAGCCGCCGCGCCTCGCCAGGGACTAACTCCCACGAATAAAAACATTCTCGAGCCTGGCCAATTCCCTCCACAAGGAGCTTCAGCCCGCGGCCGCGGTCCCCGCGATCAAATGCGGCCAATCCCTCGATAGCAGACTGAGCGGCTAAACCCATTCGCTCGTCCACTCGAGCACCTAGGAGCGGATTTTCGTCTCTAAATTTTTCGACCCGCTCCACACAGTCCCGCGTGCGACTCCGCAGACCCGTGTCATGAAACGTAAACTTAGGCAAATGCTTCACTTGTACAGCTCGCACTCCGCCTGCCATCGTATAAACAATCGGCTGACCTGCCGAGATCACAGCAACGTCCATTCCACTACTTTTTCCATGAAATCGATGCTCGAGACGAGTTGCTAGCGCAACTTCCTGATCCGCATTGAGCATTAAGAATGATGAAACCCAACGGGTCACTGCGACACAAAGGGCCGCAGAAGATCCCAAACCTGCGCCCACCGGGATCGTACTATCAATTTCCACACAACCCGAGGGGTAAGAAAATCCCGCCCCCCGCGGCTCGGGACTATCCACGACGGTTGCGACAAAGTCCCTAAGCGCTTCTGACCGAGATTCTCGTCCAAAAGTGTTAAAATCTTCAGTCATAGAGCCTAAAAGCTCAAGAAGAATGGCGTTTGCCTCGGCTGGATGCACCAACAAGGATGTTTCTTTTTGTCGAGGATCAAAAGAGAGCGTTAATCCTAACTCAGGGTGCGGCAGTGCGACTGCAGCAGCACCTCTCAAGACCGAGTGCTCGCCCGCCAAAACCCATTTACCTGGAACTCGCGTCTGAAATTTAACCCAATCCATCCGTACTCCACTCATCAATTTGAGCCCCTGCTCCTTGGACGTCCTCTAATATTTGAAAACCAGTAAATTCTGCTTTTAAACGGGAAAGCCACAAATCTCGGTACTTTTGATCTACGATTAAGTGGACGTTTGGCCCTGCGTCCAAAGTCACAATAGGCCCAGCATCCTGACCAACCCATTGAGACAAAAACTGCAGTGCTTGCAAAGTGCCCGGCTCCCAATAGGTGAAGGGCTGGGCGGCAGTATGAAATAAACTATGCATCTCCCAAAGTTCCGCCCAAGCTAAACGAGAAACCGCCTGCAAGTCAGCGGTCTTCATCGCTTGCAAAACTTCAGTCGTCCGATGGATCACCCGGTCAACCCGACCCGCCCACAAGGGCGAGGTCTTCACCCTCAGGTGAGCCTCTGAGGAAGAAACGTCTTTCGGCTGAGTACGAATCAAAACGACGAAATGCGCCATTTCTGGCAAGGCCAACTCCACCGGAGCAAAAGCATTCTCTCCCTCCCAATACACCCAAGGCCCCTCAAAAGATCGACAAGAGCTACCCGAGCCAAGACGAGAAATCTGAGCCAAAGCCCTCCTGAAATCAGATCGATCCGCCCAAATACGATTCCAGACTTCGGCATCTCGAGTGAAAGCCGCGCAGGTCGCCAGCGTCAACGCGGCGAAACTCGAAGCACTGGAGGCAATGCCGGATGCAGCTGGAAAAGTATTAGCAGTCCTGAACTGGAGCTGGCCGAATCGCCAGACTTCTTGATCCCATTCAAGTCCAAATCGATCGTAAAGCGACGGAATCAGCGCCCGAACTCGATCCACATGAGTGAGCACTTTACTTCGCCCCGACGTTGACAGCTCAGGAGACGCCCAAATTCCCCCTCGAGAAAGGTCCAGAGGCCTGAACCGAGGAGCCTCAGCTACCCATCTACTCTCTGCCTCGCCGCGAGTCACCTCAACCTCGACCACGGTACAGAGTCGACTGAGGGTCATTGAAAGACTTGGATTATCCGGAATATTCTTTTGAGAATCTAATTTACCCATGTACTTCATGAGTGCAATATTAGAAGGAGCACGGGTCACTATTCGCTTGGGTCGCATCGCACACCCTCCTGGACCGCAAGGCCCTCGCAAACTAATTTTAAACCTCTTCTTTCAGCCAATCCTAAAAGGTCAGATCGATCCGCCCCCTTTTGGGTCAAAACAATGAGAGCATCGGACTGTAGAGCGCCGGTACCCTTCACTCCCAAGACTGCAGGATGGGCTTCGAACGCTAGGCGATCGTCGCTGGTGGCCTGCATCTCCCATCCCTCTCGCCACAAAGCCACGGCATAGGAAGACATCACTTTTCCTAAAGTCACTGGATCATTTTCTCGAAGAGCTTGAATCCCTCGAATCAACAAATCGCCTAACGACCTCACTAAACCCAATCGAGAACCCGGAAAACCTTCGCCTAATTGCCTTAAATGTTCGTGGGTAGGAACCTTGCGACCCGCCTGGTGAGTCGCCGAAAATACCAATAACTGAGACCAATCAAAGGTGTTCCCAAAATTTTCGGTGGTCCCCTGCAGGGGATCAAACACAACGACTCCGCCCTCCCACTGTGCAACCAAATCTGCTCCGCTGGGGATCAGCTTTTCGGAACTCATTAGGTCTCGATACCTTTGCCAGACCGATTTCCAACTCAATCCCGCGGAAGCTTTGCTACGAGCTAAAAGTTGGTAAACTAACGCAAACTGAGCGGTCGAAGCACCAAATCCACCAGCACCCTCATAAGGGTCCAAAAAATCGAAAGAAATTTCAGTTTCAACCCCTTGAGACTTCGCCCACCCGATCAACCTAAAAACAGGGGAGCCCTCAGGCCACGTTGGGACTACGCCCCGAATCGAAGGCACACCCATTTGAAACCGTGGTCCGACTGCGGCGACCACCGCAGGTCTCCCCGCCAACACAGCATACTCCCCGAGAAGGAAAACCTTCCCTGGAATCGAAAACCGATTAAAGAGCTGGGCTTTGGCCTGCGACACGAACAGCCTCTAAAATTTCTCGAGCACGACTCAAATTAATCGTTTTCTCGACTAACAACACCTTAGCTAATTGATCCCTCACCTCAGCCACTTCATGAATTTCAGCACCTGCTGCAATTGCCAAATTAGCCGCATGGAGTTGCATGTGCCCCTTCACAATACCGACGGTTGACAACGCTTTTAAGGCACCCAAATTTTGAACCAAACCGACGGCCGCGCAAATTCGAGCTAATTCTTCGGCTTGAGTCACTTTCAAAATTTTAAGCGCTACCCTCGCCACCGGATGAATTCGGGTAACCCCACCCGCAGTACCCACCGCTAAAGGGACTTCAATTCGACCAACCAGATCTGCTCCTTCCATTTTCCAATCGGTAATCGGCTGATACTTACCGCTTCGCGCTGCATAGGCATGAATTCCAGCTTCGACTGCGCGCCAATCATTTCCGGTCGCAATCAAAATCGGATCAATCCCGTTTAGAACACCCTTATTATGAGTTGCTGCCCGATAAGCATCCGCCTGAGCAAAAAGGGTGGCCTCTTGAATCCCTCGCCCTAATTTCGGATCCACATCTCTGACAATCACTTCGGCTACCGCCAGCT
The DNA here is from genome assembly GCA_903854365.1 of Oligoflexia bacterium. Taxonomy (GTDB): domain Bacteria; phylum Bdellovibrionota; class UBA1018; order UBA1018; family UBA1018; genus CAINWE01. The sequence goes on along the minus strand of CAINWE010000440.1, from coordinate 1,966 downwards.
TAGTGTCTACCAAATTCGACAGGATACAGAGTCCCACCTTTTCATGGGTCAACTCTTCAATCCTGGGCTTCAATGCTTCGCACACCTGATTGATCAGGTTCGCGCCCATGGCATCACACGGATCACAGAGAATATGAATGACCAGCATCGTGCCGTCTTCAGTCGGACGAGCGACCTCCCGAATTGCAATATCACGAACCCCCCCACCTCGGCTCACGAGACCAGGCAGACAGGCATTCGCCAAACCCATCAAAAGGTCTCGCTTTTCATGAAGGATCCGTCTTGCAAAACTAATATTTTTCACTTGGGGAAGCTGTACCTGACCGATAATCAGACTTCCCTTCGAATAAGTCCGAATACTACCTTCACGCCGAATCCACTTCGCCGTGGCACTGGCTGCCGCAATGATCGAGGTTTCCTCAACCGCCATGGGAATCAATAGATCCCGACCGTCGATCGTAAAATTCGTGGCAACGCCGAGGGGCATCGAAAAATATCCCACCACGTTTTCGATCAAATGCTCAGCGATATCAAATGACATCGAACTCTCGCCCGAGAGAACCGCAACATCCTTATCTGAAAGCTCACACAAGCTCTGCACTCGACGTAATCTCTCAACCCGGGGCAACCGATGAAACCCCTCTGTCAACTGCCGTTCAATTTCCATGATCATCCTCTCCTTCGGCACTCAGTCGCCCAACTCTACGAACCGCTGTCTGTCGTAGTTCTTGACCAGTTGCAGCGCCGGTGCAAAAAAGTGCCGTTTTTAATTCAAACTCTCGAGCCCCCATCCATGTCCTCAAGGCCTGCTCCCCTGCTAAAGCAGCCTCGAGAGCGGGCTTTGCAAAGCCCACTCGATGCGCCCCCAGGGCGAGCAATTTTGCCGCATCTAAACCCGAACGCACGCCCCCCGAAGCCCAAATCTCTACCGAATCAGGGAGCGCACATACTGCGGCCCGAACGGAACTCACGGTCGACTCACCCCAGGTAGCGAAAGTTGCTGCGGCTTGAGACTGAATCGAACCCGAGGCAGCGCGAGCTCCTTCAATACGTCCCCAATGAGTGCCACCTAAGCCGCTCAAGTCAATCGCACCCAACTGCAATCCAGAAAGTCGGCGCAAGGTTGCCTCGGAAAAACCACAGCCCGTTTCCTTCAAAACGACAGGAATCCCCAACTCCGAAACAATACGCTCGATCGCTCGAAAACTACCCCGAAAGTGTGGAGTTCCCTCGGGCTGAAGCACCTCCTGCAAACCATTCAAATGAATCACCAGAGCCTGAGCTTTTAATCCATCGACCACCCGGAGGATTTCTTGGGAACTCGCGTGAATCACCTGACTGATCCCCAAGTTTGCGAAAAGAACTAAGTTGGGAACCTGTGCCCTGAGCTCCGTCCAGGAGTCAAGCCCCACAGCCCCTCCGCGCTCCAAATCTCTCCTCTGTGAACCCACTCCCATAGCCCATCCTCGTTCCTGACAAGCGAGAGCCAAAGTCCGGTTCATCTGAAAAGCTTGCTCGTGCCCTGCAGTCATTCCAGCGATATAAAAAGGGGTTTCTAAGGAAATCCCTAGACAATCCGTCCGAAGAGACACCTCGTCAAAATCTAAATCTGGGAGGGCCTCATGAACAAGGCGGACGGCATCTAACTCACTGAGGCCCACTGCTTGATGCGCTTCGTCGAGCGAGTACCGAATATGATCCAGCTTTCTTTCCTCAAATTGCCTTAAATCCATAAATCTCGATTGATAGTAGTTCGAAGTTCGTTGGGCAACCTAACACGAACCCAACACCGGGCGCAATCTTCGGAACCGTACCTTCGCCGCCTTATTATGGCAGTTTCATCAAAAAATCGCCGCTTCAAGGTGGCGCTATTTTTGGACGAAGTTTACTGGTAACTTCATTTCATGGTCTCCTCACCCAAAATGATCCGGCGACTGGTATTACTCCTTCTTTCAGGCCTAGTACT
>CAINWE010000439.1 GCA_903854365.1 Oligoflexia bacterium | reverse complement strand
TCGAGCTCTTGGAAGACTTTCTTCTTCACGTCGATGTTTTCAACAATAGCTTCCACAACCAAGTCGACTGCTTTGAAGCCGCTAAAATCCACGACAGGCGCAATCAAATTCAGTTTTTGAAGAAATTCACGTTTATTAATTTTTTTCTTTTGAACCTGTTTACTAAAAATCTTAGTCGCTGCCTGAATCCCCAGGGCTAATGCTTTTGCATTGAGATCTTTCATTCGAACGGGCAAATTCTTATCGGCAAACAACTGCGCGATGCCGCCACCCATGACACCTGCACCCAAAACTGCTGCGTGCTGCACCTTAACTTCTCGCGCCTTCACTCCCCCAGGCAATCCCTTGGATTTTTTCACTCCCTCGGTCAAAAAGAACAGGCGAATCAAATTCTTAGAGACATCGGTTGCGGCCAATTTTCCGAACGACTGTGCCTCCCGCTTCATCGCGACTTCACGCTCACGCCCCCGAAGCTTCTCGCCATAACCACTATCAATCTCTTGAATCAGCTGGATTGCTTCCAAAGGAGCGGGATAATGACCTCGCGTTTTAGAGAGCACCCCATCACGAGCCTGCTTAAAAATGAGCGCTCGAGCTGGTGTTTTCTCAAGCAGGCTCCCCACTGGACCGCCCATACCGCCCAGCTTGGGCTCCTTCGCAATGCGCTCAGCCGACTTCAGGGCAGACAGATTCACGTTCACCCAATGAACTACGGTTTCATTAAAACTCTCTTTTGCCAGGCAAGCATCCGCGAGCCCAGCTTTGGCTGCACGCTCTCCGTTCAGGGTCTTACCCGTTAAGATCAGGTCCAATGCAGTGGCCAAACCTACCCTTCGGGGCAAACGAACGCATCCCCCCATACCTGGACAAAGGCCAAGCTGAACTTCAGGAAGTCCGATTTTTGCCGCGGAATCGTTCGACATCACAATTGCGGTGCTCGCAAGGGCAAATTCACACCCTCCCCCCAAAGCCGAACCCTGAATCGCTGCAATGGTGGGATAGGGCAAATCCTCCCAACGATCAATCATCATCTGACCCGAGCGGGAGAGCTCTTCGGCTTCACGAGCGGATTTAACGGCCTGAATCATCTCGATATCAGCCCCAGCTATGAAGTTACCCGCCTTACCCGAAAACAAAATCAGAGCGTCGATCTCATTTTTCTTACCCATTTCGCCCAATTGATCTAATAAGGTGCTGAATTCAGTCATCACTTGCCGACTGAGCTTGTTGACCTTTTCCCCAGGAAGATCGAAGGTCAGCTTCCAAAGCTTAGCTCCCCCTTTTTGCGGTGCCAGGGCTTCAAGACGAAATGCAGATTTATTTTTTTGATTTTCGCTCATGATGATTCTCCCGTGTGTACTCGGCGAATCATAACAATTTTATTCCTTAAGAAAAGGAAATAAATTTCTGCTCAACCCTGGAAGGGAAAATAGTGCAAATCCACACCTAAAAAGCGTTTTTCAATATTTTTGGATACGGTACTGGACACCCGGGTCAAGGTTGTCATCACAAACGGCTTGAAAACGGTTAAAAACAAGCTTACCGCCATAATCAAAATGACCAAATACTCGGTTACCGCCTGTCCCGTCTCATCCAAGAGGACTACCCCCTTGTAGCCTGTCACTAACGTATGGTCGTTATTGTTCTCTGACTTGGAGGCCATCATCGACAATCCTTCTCTTAACTTATCGGAAACTTTGAGAGCGACTTAAAGCTAGAAAAGAGTGCCTTGCTTTGAATTGACTCAACTCCGCTTTTCACGCCAATCCCGATTATCTGGGATGTCCAACGTAGCCGGTTGCTCGATATGAAGGGAGGCCCCACCGGAGACTTTTAAGTAAAGAGCTTCGTAATTTTGAGCCATCAACTGGTAATGAAAACGACTCAGCGCCCATTGTCGACAGGCTTCCGGCGCAGGTAAGTCTTGAGGACGCCCTAAGCAGTGAACCCACTCTTCCTCCCCTTGAAGTAAGACTCCTGCACTGGGAGGCACAAGCTCCATTAAACTCCCCCTGGGACTCGCCAAAACAGGAGTGCCTGACATCATCGCTTCAGCGACCACTAAACCGAATGGCTCAGGCCACCTCACAGGAAATAAAAACGCACGGGCCTGAGTCAATAGTTCAGCCTTTTGACGTCCCGAAACTGGCCCCACCCAATCGAATCCCGACGACAGCTGACATTGTAACCTGAAAAGCCAAGGCCGGTGCCCCCCAGCAATTTTTAAACGCTGTCGGGCTCTTGCTGAATATCGCGCCGCAGCGCGAACATTCTTAACGCTCCAGCTCGTTTTTGAAAGGAACAAGTTCCAATTCTGTTTCGACTGCGGCTCAAATTGATATTCTGCCGGGTCAATTCCGTTATAAACGTAGACGGAAGCACCGTGCCTGCGAGCGTGATCCTGACTCAAGAAAACAGAATTTTTTGGATATTTCTCCCCCAATTGACCATTTCCGTGAACCGTGAGCACCTGACGGGTTGGCCAAGCGCTCCAAATTTCCTCAGGCATGGGCGCCATAAAATGAGTGACATCTAAACCGACAGGTAAAACCCGAAGCCATTCCTGAAGCGAAAAACCCTTTTGCGCCTCTACTAGTTGGCAACCCGCAGGTAACTCACTTCCAACCTCTGCTGCCACAAAAACCGAGTGACCTCTCTCAACCAGTCCCTTGGCCAACCAAAGCACCACACGCTCTACCCCGCCGTAATCTCGAGGAGGCAGTCGAACGGGATGCACGAGCAAAATCTTCATGTCATCATCCTCACACTCAAGAGTTAACTCGGAAGCAGACGAGTTCGCCCAGTCGCCGCTGACACGGCTTGGATAGCGGCAACGATACCGCCCAAACTCCCTAAAAACGGGTAAGACTCCTCGGATGCTGAATAAAGATGTTCGACGCCCGTCGCAGGCCCATGACCTCGACCGGCATAGCACAGAATTGGGTCAGGGATCGCCTCCAAAGAGGGAAATCCGTAGACCCGGGCAAGCTCGTCTACTTCGGACCTTGCCGGATCTACCGGGTTTTCTCTCTTCTCACGAATCAAAGACCGCAAGGCAGGAGCACTTGCACGAAAGTCAGGAAAAACCTGCGTCACATGAAATTCCAAGAAAGGCATTAATTCCGTGGCCTGCTTAAACATACGGCTCGCAATTCGTCGCTGATATTCGCTATCCAAGGTCTCGAGCTCAAACGGCAAAATCGTGCGCAAAAAAATGACCTGCTTTTCATCTTCAACGTTGCCCTGGGCTGCCGCCTGCACTAACTCAAATTCCAATAAGGGCGCGCCCTTTTCCTGCCAAAAAACGCGGGCTTGCATTTTTTCTGGAATCGCCTCACGATGAACGCTCAGTACGAGAGTAAATTTCCAACCCACGGGTTGGGACTGCCGGGAGCCAGGCGACTTCCAGCGACGCCACCATGAAGGTTTGCCTTCAATCAGGCTGCGAT
>CAINWE010000438.1 GCA_903854365.1 Oligoflexia bacterium | reverse complement strand
GGCATCCGCCACAGATCTCATTGTGATTTTCGTGGCGCTCGAGTTGATGTCCCTGTGCGTTTATATTCTAGTTGGATTTCGACGGGCCGATCGAAAGTGTAACGAAGCAGCGATGAAATACTTTATTCTGGGGTCTGCAGCTTCTGCCGTACTTCTATACGGAACCGCATTACTGTATGGAGTTACTGGGACCACCGAGATTCATTCAGCTCTTAGGTTCGTTCAAGCACATCCGGAGAGCTTGAACCCAATTTTTGGGTTGGGCTTTGCTCTGGTGCTTTTCGGATTTTTATTTAAGGTGGCCTCCGTCCCCTTTCATATGTGGATGCCCGATGTTTATGAGGGTGCTCCGGTGCCTGTGACTGGATTTATGACTACCGGTCTGAAGGCGGCCGCTTTTGCTAGTTTTCTCCGGGTTTTTTCAGCAATTGGATATGGAAATGGTATTTCTACCGCGATTCAAAATCACCTGCACGATGTGCTCTGGGTGTCGGCTGCTTTGACGATGTTGGTAGGGAATTTTATTGCACTTACCCAAGTGAACCTTAAGCGAATGTTAGCGTATTCGTCGATCGCGCATACTGGGTACCTTTTGCTCGGGGTCTTGGCAGGTACACGCAGCGAGTTAGGTTTTGCTCCGGCCGTGATGTATATTTTGGTTTATGCGGCTATGAACTTGGGCGCGTTCGTGATTTTGACCTTGTTGGCGGCAGAGGGGGATTCCCAGCTGAATCTTCACGATTTGTCTGGGGTAGCGCGGCGCCACCCTCTCCTTGCTCTTGCGATGGGCGTATTTTTGTTCTCTATGGCCGGAATTCCGCCGACAGCGGGTTTCTCAGCAAAGTACTTACTTTTTTATTCTGCCGTTCAAGCTAACGAGATCCCACTAGTGGTTATTGGTGTCCTGAGTAGCGCCGTATCCGTCTTTTACTATCTGAGGGTTTTGGCTTATATGTATATGCGAGAGCCGGTGGGCAGTGCGCCGGATCGCCGTGTCTCGGTGTGGTCGGGGCTCGCGATTGCGTTTATGATTCTTATTACGGTTCAAATTGGCGTTCTTCCTGAGGGGATGATAGAATTAGCTAAGCGGGCTGTGTTAAGTTTATAAAGATTTGTATTTCAAGAGTTTTCGCTTCCAAGGATGGGGGCAAAGATGCAAAAACAGGAAGCTGGGTCTCCCCAGACCTATGATGTCAGGCTTTTGTCGGGTCGGGTTTTGGGGCCCATCGACTTAAAGCGTGTAAAAGAATTGATCAAAAAAAAGCAGCTTACCGGTGAAGAAATGGCGAAGGCCAATCCACTGGGAGAGTGGAAGCCGATCACGCAAATTCCTGAAATTGTTGAGCTGTTGATCGTGAAATTAGATCAGGGAACCGCCGCTCTTACTCAAAGTAAATTGGTTTTAGAGGAGAGTGTCGCCACCAAAATTGAGGTGACTCCGGAGTTGACGGGCCTCTCTAGTTCTGGTCAGGCAGATGACGAAGCGACTTTAGTGGCAACGCTGGCTGAGTTGGGGGGTGGGCCATCTTCGGATGACGAAGAAAAGACTCAGTTACGCCTCGAGGCGCCAGCCCCGAGTTTGATTTTAGAAGACAGCAATCCGCTTGCGCTTGAGATTGCAGGTCAGCCTCATACTTCGATTCAACTCGATCGGCCCTTTGGGAAGGATTCCCTTCATCACGAGAAGACGCAATTCATCGCTCTGAGCCCAAAGCCCTTGGTCAGTGGTGGGGTGTGGCAGGGCGTTAAGATCCTCGCTCTCTTGGGAGTGTTGGGGTACTTTGCTTACGATAATTTTTTTTCAGTGCCTAGCTCACCCGAGGTTGGCGTGCCGGAGTTAATCAGGCCTCAGTTACCCGAGTCAGACCGGGGCAAGATTGATCCCGGC
>CAINWE010000437.1 GCA_903854365.1 Oligoflexia bacterium | reverse complement strand
CGATCTATTCTTTCATCAATGAAGTCTATGAAGGCGTCCTTCAAACTGCTGAAGTCACCCGAAAAGGTGAAGTTCGCATCAAGCGCGCTGACTTGAAAACCTGCATCGAAAATGCATTCAACAACGGCGCCAAAGCAGCTGCATCAGGTGAGCGCGTTCGCTTCCCTGTTATTGGCGCATTAGTCCGTAAAGAAGTAAAAGCACGAAAAGCTGGCAAGGGCGTCAATCCATTCACCGGCGGCACCATGGAAATCAAGGCGCGCCCCGCTTCCAAAAAGCCTCGCTGGTCTTTTCCACGCTCCCTCAAAGACACCTTCGCTAACAAGCGCAACTGGTAATTAGAATTTCGCCACGTTTCTTCCCCAGCGAGGAAACGTGGCTTTTTTAGGAGTTTTCGATGAAACTACTGACCTTTGACGATCAACACGGCCATCAAAAAATTGGGTTAGTCATCGAAACCACTCCGAATGCAAAGATTCTCGATCTCGCTCGAGCAGCCCAAGAAATAGGCAACCTACCGAATGCCTCCCTCCTTAATCAGGGAATGCTCGGAATCATTGAAAATCACAGCCAAACCTTACCGCTCCTCAGGCAACTCCTCAAAGCTCACCAAGAAGGCCGCATTGGATCATCCTCAATCGTAGCAGAGGATAGAATCAGAATTTTGGCACCGATCCCACGCCCCTTGTCGATGCGAGACGGATATGCGTTTCGTCAACACGTCGAGGCCGCGCGTCGCAATCGTGGAGTGCCGATGATTCCGGAATTTGATCACTTTCCCGTATTTTACTTCACGAACCACCTCGCCGTCACTGGCCCAGGTGATATTGGGGTTCAAAAATTGGCCCAAAACCAGCTCGACTTTGAACTCGAGGTCGCGATCGTCATCGGCAAGAAATGCCGCAATGTGCCCGCCGAACAAGCCGACTCCTGCATTTTTGGGTACATGATCATGAACGACTGGTCAGCTCGGCACCTCCAGATGGAAGAAATGAAACTGAACCTAGGCCCTGCCAAAGGCAAAGATTTTGCCACCTCGCTCGGGCCCTATTTAGTCACTCGAGATGAATTAGAGCAATTTGCCACTCCAGGCCCAACAGGAGAGCGTCACTCCCTCAAAATGAAGGCATTCGTCAACGGCAGGCTTCTTTCCCAAGGTAACCTCAAGGATATGTCTTGGACCTTCGCTCAAATCATTGAGAGAGCCAGTTACGGCGTGACCCTCTATCCCGGCGAGGTAATAGGTTCTGGCACCGTCGGAACCGGCTGCTTGCTTGAACTGAACGGATCTAAAATCACGGACAACCTTTGGCTAAAGCCCGGAGATGAAGTCATTTTGGAAGTCGATGAATTGGGCCAGCTCAGAAATCGAATTCTTGGAGCGGAACCAGAAATAATCATCGGGCAAAAATGAAATTTCGACTTTTTCACTATTGGAGATCCTCCAGCAGTTGGCGTGTACGATGGGCACTGGCCGTCAAAAAGCAAAACCCTGAGTTCATTCCAGTCAACCTTCTGACCGACGAATCCGATCAGCCTGCCCACCTCGCTCGTAATCCTGTGGGTTATGTGCCCGTGCTCGAAGTACTTCGAGCCGAGCATCCCTCGACATTCCTATCTGAATCGATTGCGATCATTGAGTTCCTGGAGGAGAGTTTTCCTCAAAATCCGCTCTTCTCTGGCGACCCTCTTCAGCGAGCTCGGATTAGGCAACTGTGTCAGATCATCAATTCCGACACGCAACCGCTGCATAACCCCAACGTCGTCGAAAAACTTTCTCAAGAGCCGGGTCAAAAACTTGAATGGAATCAATTCTGGATCCGTCGAGGTCTTAGCGCCTACGAAACTCTTCTCACATCTGCAACCAAGGCCCCAGCTCCAGTAAAATTCTCCGTCGGCGATACCGTGACCGCAGCCGATCTGTGCTTAATTCCCCAGTGCTACAGCGCCATTCGAAATGAAATCTCCCTATCTGAGTTTCCAAAGATCGAGCAAATTTATCAATACTGTTTAACACTCGACGAATGCAAGGCTAGTGCACCCGATATTTTTAAGCCGAAACCTTGATCAGACCGTGAGGGAGGTGCATTGCGCAGAGCAAAGACTCTCCGCGCAATGCACCATCGGCAACCCTTACAGAGTATCCCAGCTATACTTTTCGCCTTCCAAAGCGTGATTAGCCAAAGACTTAATCAACTCGTCATCATTATCGTCAATCTTCCCGAAGTTAGACTTCGTTCGTCTGCGAACTTGTCCCGAAAACACTTTGAGAATCTCAATTTCCTTCTCAGCAGCAATCTCGCCCTTCTCGTAGATCGACGTACTCACACGACTGATTACACAGGCCAGTGCAAAGAGGTCGATCATAATATCAGCAAGCCGCTTCGTGGCGAACTGCTTGCCGATAATATTCTTACCATGCTTACGCAAAATGCGATCCGCGGCCATCGCTAGGTCTCGCACACCCTCTTCAAAAATCATCGTCTGTTCGCGGATCTTAGGATGCGCTTGCGAGAAACTCCCCTTGGCACCCTTGACGCCCGTCACTTGTGAAAACTTGCGCTGACCATAACCCGAGAGTAAACCAAAGCCTTTAATCGGGTCATTAAAAATTCCCTTCAGCGAGCTGGCCAGTTCCTTGAGCTGGGTGCCTACATCATTCATCGCGGACAACGCGATAAAAAGTCGAAGAATGTCGTTTGTCCCTTCAAAAATCCGGTTAATCCGACAATCCCTCAAGACTCTCTCGTAGGGGAACTCACACATGTACCCATTACCACCTGCAATCTGAAGTGCTTCGTCTGCAGTTCGCCACAAACACTCGGTACCGAAAACTTTGCTTATGGCGGCCTCCACTGCGTAGTCTTCATAACCTTGGTCAACTAGGCCTGCCACAATCGACACTACTGCCTCAGTCGCGTAGCATTCGACGACCATGTGACCAATTTTCTGCTTAATCAGTCCATACTCGGCGATTTTTTGTCCAAACTGATAACGCTCATTGGCTTGATGAGTCGACATCTGGATCAATTGTTTCATCCCGCCGACACAGCCCCCCCCCAAGCCGCTCCGTCCGCTGTTGAGGATCTTCATGGCGACTTTAAAGCCCTTGCCGATTTCGCCCAACACATTCTCTTTCGGAACTCGGACTTGATCCAACTGAACGGTCGTCGTCGAGCTAGCGCGAAGCCCCATCTTATCTTCATGGGGACCACAGCTCACGCCGCCCAAATCCCGGGTGACAATAAACGCCGTCATTTGACCCTCTGGACCATCCGTCTTCGCAAAGACGGTAAAAAAGTCTGCGATGCCGCCATTCGTAATCCAGAGTTTTTGCCCAGTGATCACCCAATGATCACCTTCCAAAACTGCCTTGGTTTTGATCGAGGCAGCATCCGAACCCGCGCCCGGCTCCGTCAAACAAAACGCGGCGATCATCTCCCCACTGGCTAATTTAGAATAATATTTTTGCTTTTGTTCGGGAGTTCCGAACAATAAAAGACCGCGCATCCCGATCGAACTATGAGCACCTACGGTGATAGCAACAGAACCATCGTACCGAGCCAGCTCTTGAAGCGTCCTGGAATAGCCCGTGGTACTTAAACCCAGCCCGCCAAACTCTTCAGGAACAATGAGACTGAACATCCCCATTTCTCGCATTTCCTGCAAGAACTCGGGTGGCATTTCGCCGGCTCGATCCCACTTTCTGAAATCACCCCCTTTATTTTTCAACCAATTTTCTAAAGTAGAAAAAACTCCGGTCAGGACCTCTTTTTCAGAATTTTTCACCTTGGGGAAAGGATAAATAATATCCTGTTCGATCTCGCCCAAACAAAGTGAACGCATGAAGCTCAGGGTCTTGTCATTATCGTTGGGTTCCATAGGGTTTCTCCTTGAAACCCTATGGTATCAGAATTTCAGCAGGAATCCCAATAGAGCTAAGACTCCGAATACAGTTTGAATTAAAATCGCCCGAGATCGGAAAGTGG
>CAINWE010000436.1 GCA_903854365.1 Oligoflexia bacterium | reverse complement strand
TCATCCGATGGCCTTGGAGTGTGGCTTTGACGCGGGGTTTAGTGTGGGAACGAAGCCATCCGATGTTGCGAGTTATATTGTTGAAGAGTTTTTAAAGCGGCGTGCTCAGCAAGCTGCCAACCCAGCAAGACACCCGTTGAAACTGTCCAAAAAGGGAGATTGATGGTGCGAAAGATTACCCAGGAAGCGAGTGTGATCGTAGGGCGAGATGCCGAGCTTTTACGGCTCCGGGCGTGTCTTCGAGCGGGCAAGAATGTGCTGCTCGAGGGACCGGTTGGGGTGGGTAAGACGAGTTTAGCTTTGGAAATCACTCGGGAACTCAACCGCCCGGTTTTTCGTGTAGACGGTGATAATCGCTACTCTGAACAGAAGTTGTCGGGGTGGTTTGATCCACCGAGCGTGATTCAGAAGGGGTATCAGGCCGACACCTTCATGCCGGGTCCGCTGGTTGAGGCCATGAGGGTAGGAGGAATTCTTTTTATTAATGAACTCAACCGCCTGCCGGAAGGAGTTCAAAATGTACTTTTGCCGGCGATTGATGAGCGGCTGATCGTTGTTCCTCGTTTGGGGGAAATCCGAGCAGAGAAAGGATTTCTCGTGATTGCGACCCAAAATCCCAAAGAATTTGTGGCAACCTCTCACCTGAGTGAGGCCGTCTTGGATCGCTTTGAGTTGATTGTCCTGGATTATCAATCTGAGGATGACGAAACCGCCATTGTCGAGAGCCGGCTGAAGGCCAGCTCCGCGTCGATTCCGGTGGCTGCGAATTTGGCTCGTGCTTCGGTTAAGCTGATCCGCCTGACGCGTGAGCATCCCCGAGTTCGAAGAGGTGCATCAGTCAGGGCGGCTCTGAGTGTAGCTGAGATTACGGGTGAACTCAGAGCGACGGGAATGGGCCTGGAGGAGGCATTTCTTCAAGCGGCTCTTCTCGCGCTGCCGACTCGGATCGAGCTCGAGAGAGATGCGGACTCTGACCTGGCTCCTCGAGCTGAGATGGAAGTTTTGCTGAAGCAGTGGGTAGATACGGTCTGGCAAGAGCTTGCCGATCCTAATCTAAAAAAAAAGTCGTCAACTCGGAGCCAGAGTTAGCGGCGCCAACGACGGAGGTCTTTAAGAGTGCGTTGGACTTCAATCGTGAGGTTTATCAACGGTCAGATCCCATGTTTTTCCCGCCCGAAGCATTCGGCACCGTATTTACATCGGACTCGAGCGAGAAGTTAGATTTAAAAGCTGCTTCGCATTGGGATGTTGCCACCCGCTATCACGATTTTAAGGACCGCGGCGCCAGCCAGGATGTGTTGCGCAAGCTGCGTGCCTTGTCAGCTCACGCAATTCTCGAGCGAGCACAGGAAGTCTTGGGGTCTGTGGTGCATCCCTTTCACATTCAGCAGGCTCCATTGAGTGAGGTCCCCTCTCAGGCGAGGGATCTCGATTTTGATCTAGAGGAGACCATTGAACTATCTCCGCTCGCTTTACGGGATTCGGTGAGCCCTGCGACTACTCGATTTCCTTTAACGGAGCAGGACTTATGGATGAGCTATGCGGTTCGAAGGCAGCAGCCTTTAGTTCTCAGCGTGGATACAAGTTTATCCATGACAGGCGAAAAACTTGCGCTGACCGCAGTGGCGATCGCAGTGGTCCTTTTAGAGTTTCCGGAGGATCCAATCGGCATTGTTGCCTTTGAAAACGAAGCGAGGGTTGTGAAGCACCCGGATGAGAGGCTTTCCATTCCTCTCCTGGTGGAGCGGTTCCTGGATGTTCCTGCACAGGGATATACCCATTTAGAGGCAGGCATGAAATGCGCTTTAAAGCTGGTTCGAGAGACCCAGAAAATGAGCCAGGGCAGAATTCCTTCTACAGTGCTTCTGACGGACGGGAAATATACAGCTGGGAGGGACCCAGCTTACTTAGCTTCTCGTTTTCCTCATTTGATCGTACTGAAGATGGGTCGAGAGACGGCTAGCCTTGAGCTTTGTTTAGAGATGGCCCGAAGGGGACACGGCGTCGTCCGTGAGGTGGGTGACCTGACCTCACTTCCAAAGATTATGTACGGAGCGGTCAAAGACCTGTTTCGGGGCAGACACACCTAATCGAAGATGCGCCGAGTCAACCGAATGTAGTGCCTTGAAAATCGGTCTATGTTACAATTATTACATAAATCTATTGT
>CAINWE010000435.1 GCA_903854365.1 Oligoflexia bacterium | reverse complement strand
TTGAGGATGGTATCCATCATGCCTGGCATGGATGCGCGGGCGCCGGAGCGAACCGAGACCAGCAGGGGGCTTTTTTTGCTCCCAAATCGCCGGCCCATCTGTCTTTCCATTTTGTTCAGGGCCTTTTTGACCTGGTTTTCGAGTGGTTTTGGGTAAGTGCGTTGTTTTTCGTAAAAATAAGTGCAGACCTCGGTGGAAAGAGTGAAGCCGGGAGGCACGGGCAATCCCAGGCGGGTCATTCCATGCAGATTAGCGCCTTTGCCGCCTAAGAGGTCCTTTTGCTTCTCGTTTCCGTCAGCCTTTCCCTCCCCGAAAGAGAAGACATATTTTTCGCGACTCGTGCTTTTTGAATCGGTACTAAACCGCGGGCCCGTTCCAGTTTTGGAATTTTTCGCTGATGAAATCGACGAGTCTTTCAGCGGGGATTCTTTCTTGGGCCATGGTGTCTCGGTGACGGAGGGTGACGGTGTGTTGAGTGAGAGTGTCATAGTCGATCGTAACTCCAAAAGGGGTACCGATTTCATCTTGGCGACGATACCGCTTGCCTATGGATCCCGCGTCATCGGTAGTGGCCCGGAATCTCTTTTTCAGTTCACTATAAACCTTATCGGAATATTGAACCAATTCGGGCTTTTTCATCAAGGGAAATACTGCGACTTTATACGGCGAGAGATTCGGGTGGAGAGAGAGCCAGGTGCGGTCACCGTCGAAGCGATAGGCATCCACAAGCGCTACCAGTAAGGTTCGATCGCATCCTGCCGATGTTTCGACGATGTACGGGAGGTAGCGTTCTTTTGTTTCTTCGTCGTAATATTCTAATTTTTTTCCGCTAAATTGTTGATGACGCCCTAAGTCAAAGTCACTTCGATTATGAATCCCTTCGAGTTCTTGCCAGCCGAAGGGGAACTCATATTCAATATCAAAGGCTGCCTTGGCGTAGTGCGCCAATTCTCCAGGGCCGTGCTCATGAAATCGAAGCTTTTCTTTTCGAATGCCGTTGTTGAGGTGCCATTTGATCCTGATTTCTTTCCAGCGTTCGAACCATTCCATGTCGGTTCCTGGCTTCACGAAAAACTGCATTTCCATTTGCTCAAATTCGCGTGTTCTGAAAATGAAGTTCCCTGGAGTGATCTCGTTTCTGAAAGCTTTGCCAATTTGAGAGATCCCGAATGGGACCTTCTGTCGGCTCGATTGGGAAACATTTAAAAAATTGACGTAAATTCCCTGGGCTGTTTCGGGTCGGAGGTAAACGACAGATGCGGAGTCTTCCAGTGGGCCCATATGGGTCTTGAACATGAGATTAAATTGCCGGGGCTCCGTGAGTTCCCCCTTACATTCTGGGCATTTTTTCTGAGCCAAAGCTTCGGCGTCGATTTTGTCTGCCCGAAATCGAGATTTGCACTTCTTGCAGTCCACCATCGGGTCTACAAAGCCGGCTACGTGACCCGACGCTTCCCAAACGCGGGGGTGCATCAAAATGGCTGCGTCAATCCCCTCGACGTCCTCTCGGTCAGTCATGGCTTTCCACCAGAGCTCCTTCACATTGCGCTTGAGCTCGATGCCAAGCGGCCCGTAATCCCAGCAAGCATTGATCCCGCCATAAACCTCACTCGATGGAAAAACAAATCCCCGTCTTTTACAGAGGGAGACGAGGTCAGCCATGTCCTTGAGATTTTGGACGGCCCCGCTTGAGCTTTGAGGGGCGGAGGGAGAAGAGGTCTGGGACTCATTGGATTCAGGGGTGCTTTTCATGAGCTTGAATTAACAGAGCTTTTCAAGAAATGCAGCTAAATTTGCCCTCTCCCTCGGACTGCTGGAGTTTTTATCGAAGGCGCAATTCTAAACCGGGTCGAGCTTGCTCTCTGAGCACAACCAACCCTGGATTGTCGCGACCGATAAAAAACGACAGCTTTTTGAGTTTGGGAAGAGATCCGATTTCATGTGCCAAGGCAAAAGCGCCTGTTGGATCGGTGCTTTTTTTGTTGAAGAGGCAAAGTGATTCAAGTTCAGGCACGTGCTTGAGATGACCTGCTATGGAGATGATCCCCTCATTCCCAATGTTTTGACCGTCCAGGTAGAAGCTCGTGAGGAGTGGAGTGTGTTTCAGGTTCTCAGCTAAAGCAACTGCCCCGCGATCGCCAATATGGGTTTCATCGAGATAAAGATTCCGGAGTCTGGGCACGTGGTGCAGATTTGTAGCTAAGGCAACCGCGCCGTCATCCCCTCCTTCTTCGTAGAGGAATAGATCTTCAAGCAACGGAAGCTTCCTTAATTTTGTGGCTAAAGTCTGAATTCCATGTTCTCCGATCGGATTAGTTCGAAGATCAAGCGATCTGAGTTGTGGAGTCGAGTCGAGGAGGTCGATGACGGCTTGTGCCCCTTCTTGCGGGCTTACACCGAAACGGAGTGATAATGATTCTAGCTTCCGAATTTTATCTAGGTTTTGAGCGAGGGCGGCTGCACCCCTGACTCCTGTTTGGTTTGCAAAAAAGGTGAGCTTTTTTAAGGATTTGAGCTGGGGTAAGTGGTGTGCTAATGCTGCGGCTCCAGCGTCATCGATGTTGCCGGCTAGTACGAGCGAACTCAGAGACGTGAGGTGGGGGAGCTGATTAAATAAGGTAATCCAGTCTGGATTTCGCATGGCTTCGTCCATGTCCAGCAAGACGAGTTCTTTTAAGCTTCGATTGAGCTTTTGTACCCTCCGCCAATCCTCGGCAGTCAGAGTGTTGGGGTCGAAAAGAAATTTAAATTGAATTTGGTGCACTTCCTGAGCCGCGGGGTGGTCTAGAAAGCTGCGCAGTTCATCTGCGTTGTTGAATTGAACTGCGAAATAATCGTGGGGCCAGTGTTGGTGACGCTTGATAAAATCAGCATAACTCCAGTACTGGGTTTCCTTCATTTGTTTCTCACAGTCAGGATATCCCGAGACTCTTCGTGCCTCTAGAATTGAGTCCGGTTGCTGAATATCCAATTTAATTCCTTTTGACGTCCTGGCAAGTTGGGCTACGCTGCCCGCGCTTAAAAATCCAGCAACGTGACCGAGTACATGATGAGGAAGATTCGCTAGCTCATGAACAGGCGCCTTCGGCATCGAGCTGGTCGCGATACTTGCAGCGGCATTGGATGCGCTATTACTGGGGTGTTGGTGAGGGTGCATAGCTAGAGCTGGGGCAATGTGCGTCGTGAGAATCGCGAGCACTAGGCTTCTCGGGAGGTTCAACTTTAAATTCATGATATTCATATTAAAGACCCTTTCAGAAAAAATTCTGAATAGAGTCTTTTCAAGTCGTGTACCACGGAGGTGGCTTTCAAGCTGGGGCATTCATTTCAGCTTAAAAAGCAATCGCTTAGAATTTTTTAGTGAATCGCTCTGATTGAATCAAGGAGAAAGTGAGTGTGCAAACAGTGGTCATCTGACTAAAGTGAGGTCGCTTTCATTAAGTAGTAAGTTAGCTATTTAACTGGGTTGGTTGCGTCGCTCGAGTGACTCGCTCAATCGAGTGTAGCTCGAAACTCAGCTCTTTACCCTAGTTAGCCCTTACGCTAACTTGAAGACACCTATGATCCAACTCAACAAAGGATTTCAATGGCTTGCAGGCGTATTCCTGTTACTGGGTGCAATTTCGATGGTCCGCACCACGGTAGCGCAGGGGACGGATTTTGATGTTTTTTGGCGTGCAGCTCGATACACCCTGCAGGGACAGCCCTTATATTCAATTGTTCGAGATGGAGGGATGATTTTTAAATATCCCCCTTGGACCTTGCCTTTTTTTATTCCTCTCGGGATGCTGCCGTTGGAGGTTTCGAAGTGGATCTGGGGCGCCATTGAAGTTGCGTCTCTTGTGTATGTGGGTCATTGGCTCAAAGCAAAAATGAACGTACGCTCGATCGTTTTGTATTCAACGCTGGTCTCGTTTTGGGGTCTGTGGATTGTACATGCGCTCGACGGACAGGTCACTCTTCCTCTGTTAGCGTTGGCTCTTGCTTGTGGTCCAACACAGTATCCAGTGAGGAACTCACTGAGATTTTTTCCGCTGGCCCTGGGGCTTTCGACCAAAATCTTTACTGTCTTTCCGCTTTTAGGATGGAAGGGTCACGGCCGGGTGGTTGCTCCAGCGATCGGGCTATTCGTACTACTGATTTGTCTCTCAATTCCAGCCGCAATGAATCAACCCAGTGCCAGTTTTTCGTCCCTGGCACGAGACTGGGTTGCCGCCGCGACCTCATCCAGTACCCTACTGAGTGCGGAACAGGTTCGTGGACGGACTAATCCGGGGTTGCCTGGATATACGCTGAGTCTTTTGGGGGTGCCAGCGAGTCAATCGTCAGCGGATGTGGGCCTTGCCTTATTCTATGGAGTGCTGCTGGGTGGGCTTTGGCGGGCGATCAGTCGGAGGTTCGAAGTTCAATCTCAGTGGCTAGGTTGGCTTGCTCTGACTCCTGTGGTGCACCCACTGCCGTGGTGGCACTTGTTTGTCTTTACCTTTCCCTTGGCGACGGTCGCCTTGGATCGCTCCCTGCAGACAAAAAAAATGGGTTTGATTCTGACTGCTTTGATAGGAATTTTTTTGATTGGTGTTTCAACTGAAAAAGTCTGGGGGCCTTTCGGACTTTTCTTAGAGATGAACGCTGCAAAGAGTTGGGGGGCGCTGATTTGTTTGGGGGTTTTTTTGCAGGTTGAGAGATCGAGATTGTCGCCGCTTGTCGGAGCTTAGCTGACTTCGGCAGGCTGCTCATGAAATTGGGCATAAATGCCTTTGAGCGACATTAATTCATCATGAGTGCCTTTTTCGACGATCTGGCCTTCTTGGAGCACGAGAATCGAATCGGCGTTTTTAATGGTGCTGAGTCGATGAGCAATGATGAGGGTCGTGCGGTTGATCATGAGTTCGTCTAGCGCGCTTTGAACCGCTCGTTCTGATTGAGCATCTAAACTCGAAGTGGCTTCATCCAGGATCAGGATGGGAGCTTGGCGCAAAAAAGCTCGAGCAATGGAGATTCTTTGGCGCTCC
>CAINWE010000434.1 GCA_903854365.1 Oligoflexia bacterium | reverse complement strand
GTCCCTCTTGGATGAGTCGGCGCATTTTCTTTTCAATTTCAGGAAAATCCTCTTCGGTGATCGGTGAGGACAGAATAAAGTCATAATAAAAACCGTCGTCAATGGGAGGGCCAAAACCGAGCTTACTTCCTGGTCTTAGTTCTAGGACAGCCTCCGCCATGAGATGGGCCAAGCTATGTCGAATACGATAGAGGGAGTCCGAAACCGAAGGATTTGAATTTGCGCTCATAATTGGATCTTTAGTATGGGATTTTCGACGGAAATTCAAGGGAAGCAACAAAAGCATCAGAATCAAGCTGCCGCCACCCACGAAAGTTCTCAGCAGGATGAGATCAGCGAGGTCGACTCGGATCGCCAAGTAAAAGTAAAAGGCGGCCTTCATGTAGAGATAGACGACCCAGATCCAGGTCAATTTTTTGAGCGCAGGGTCATCCGGTGCTCGGAAATGTGGCCTGAGCCTCTTGGGAAGGGCTTGAACCATTTCATAAGCCAAGGGCAGATTGGCTAAGGCAGACACTGCGACCAACGTCGCGACGCAGAGGTTTTGCGCGAACGGTTCAAATCGAAAGAGCTGTGGAGTCGGGATGAAGAGGTCGATTCCGCCGAAAAAGAATGTGAAGCCAGATCCGAAGACGAAAATAGGGGAAGGTCGGACTCGATAAATCCAATGAGTCAGCGCCTGTAGAAGTGAGATGACCACGGCAAACCCAATGGCGGGTTTGGGTCCTAAGGCGTGAAAAGTCCAATAGAAAGTGAATGGGGTCGCTAAATTTAAAAAAAAATAGGTGAGCCCTTGCTTGATCAGGAGCCAAGAGGGGAGTTTCACGAGTTCAAGCCTGCTCGAGAGTGCCGAAGGCTGACCATGCAAAGACGGGTCATGCAAACTAGGATCCACGGATCAGGTTTGATTTGGTTTTCTCTTGACACTCTGTGTTTAAATATATAAACAAATGCTTATGTATTTGCGAAGTGCGATTCCGCCAGTTTCTTCGTCCATCCAAAGCACCGACCTAAAACCCAGCTTGACATCACAACAAGAAGAGCATGAACAAAGAAAGTTCTCGCTTTTAGCAGAGACATTTCAGGCGTTGGGAGATGCTAGCCGGGTCAGGATCATTTGGCACCTATCTCAAAAAGAGTATAAAGTCGGGGAGTTAGCTCAAGCTCTATCCATGAGTCAGCCTGCGGTCAGTCATCATCTTCGAATTTTGAGACAACTGCGCTTGGTGAAAGTGCGTCGCGACGGCAGGATAGCATTCTACGCCTTGGATGATCGGCATATCGACCGTCTCTTGCAGGAGGGGATCGAGCATGTTGAGGAGTTGATGTGACTACCGTACGATTAGGGCAGTTGAGCGTGGGTCAACGGGGAGTGATTGTGCGAGTCGGAGTCGGTTCAGACTCTGTGGATTGGGTGCAACGCCTCATGGCGATGGGATTTCTAGAGGGCTCGATCGCTGAAATCGTTCATGAAGCCCCGTTTGGCGGGGATCCTTTAGCGGTCCGAGTGAGAGGCAGTTTGCTCGCTTTGAGGCGCCAGGAAGCTAATGCGATTGAGGTAGTTCAGTATGAATGAGACTGAGAATTTTCAGACTTTGTTGAGTTCGAGGGTGCGGAGTCGGGCTTCAGTTCAAACGCAACCCTTGAAAACCATTGCCCTTGCTGGGAATCCTAATTGTGGAAAAACGGCACTTTTTAATGCCATCACGGGCGGTAGAGCCAAGGTTGGGAATTATCCTGGAGTCACGGTTGAGAAGAAAGAAGGCCGGGTGCGCACGGCCTCGGGTGGTGAGCTGCGCGTTATTGATCTGCCGGGTACCTATAGCTTGGATGCCAAAACCCCAGACGAGATGATTACTCGGGACGTACTGTTAGGAGGAGAGGCTACGCAGGATGCATCTCCAGACCTTTTGATTGCCGTGGCAGATGCGACGCAATTGGAGAGAAATTTAGGGCTCGTGCTCGAGTTGAGAAAATTGGGTCGACCCATCGTTCTGGCGCTGAACATGATGGACTTGGCTGAACAGAGGGGACTCGATTTGGATCTCGATCGGCTCTCTCAAGAGTTAGGGATTCCTGTGATTCCTACGATTGCTCCTCGCCAGCAAGGGGTCAATACATTGCTGTTTGAAGCGGAAAAAAAGTTGCAATCAGTACGTTCAGGGCCTGTTGTCGGCTGGGCGCAGACCACTGAAGATGAAATTCGCAAGCGGTTTTCTGAAGTGGATCGAATCCTTAAATTAGCGACTCGTAAAGGCTCTGCCCCGACTCTTTGGACGGATCGACTGGATCAAATTGTACTGCACCCGCTCTGGGGAAGTGTTATTTTGTTTTGTGTTTTTGGGCTCATGTTTCAGGCAATTTTTAATTGGGCCGAGGTTCCGAAGGATTGGATTGAGTCTCAAATTCAGGTTTTGTCCGCGGTAGTCGGGCAATTGCTTGCTCCGGGGCCCTTGAAGAGTCTTTTGGTAGATGGGGTGATTTCTGGGGTGGGTTCTGTCATTGTCTTTTTACCTCAGATTATTTTATTATTTTTGTTTATTTTGTTTCTAGAAGATTGCGGTTACATGCCGCGAGCCGCTTTTTTGATGGATAAGTGGATGGGAAAAATAGGTCTTCATGGCCGCGCGTTTATTCCACTACTGTCGTCGTTCGCTTGTGCAGTGCCCGGGATTATGGCGACTCGGACGATCGAAAATCGGAGAGATCGGTTGACGACTATTTTGGTCGCACCGTTAATGACGTGTTCGGCTCGATTGCCAGTTTATTCGATGTTAATTGCAGCGTTTATTCCGAACCGAGCTATTTTTGGAGTCCTTCGGCTCCAAGGATTGGTGATGTTTGGGCTTTATTTGGCTGGAGTTTTTGCGGCTCTTTTGGTTGCGATGCTTTTGCGCTTGACGGTTTTACGCGGGCCCAAGCCGATGCTATTAATGGAGTTACCTACTTATAAATGGCCAGATGCAAAGAGCATTATTCTGGGTCTTGCTGAAAGGGCTCGACTCTTTATTGGTCGCGCAGGAACGGTAATCTTGTCGGTGTCCATTTTGTTGTGGTTCTTGTCCTCTTATCCAAAGCCACCCGAGTGGGCTACTGAACCTGCGATTTCTTATAGTTTTGCGGGACGAATTGGAAAGACATTGGAGCCCTGGGTGAGTCCCCTTGGGTTCAATTGGAAGATAGCGGTTGCCTTGATTCCGAGCTTTGCGGCGAGAGAAGTGATGATCGGCTCTTTAGCTACTGTTTATGCTGTAGGAGATCAAAAAACGGGGGGCGTAACCCAGCTTCTGGGGGATCGGTTACTGAAAGATTGGAGTTTAGCGACTGCCTTGAGCCTTTTAGTTTGGTATGTTTTAGCCTGTCAGTGTCTTTCTACGTTAGCGGTGACGAGGCGAGAAACGAACTCGTGGCGATGGCCTGCGGTGATGTTAATTTATATGACGACTTTGGCATATCTCGGTGCTTTTTTGACTTACCAGTTGGCTTCTTATCTGGGGCTAGGCTGAGCCTTCGGTCATGCGGATCAGGACGGTACTTTTATGACGATTCAAGATGGAATCGCCTTCGCAATCGTAGGACTGAATCTGGTTTGGATTGCGCGTCGCTTTTATCGAGCTCAAGTGGTAGCACCGCTTTCGTTATGGCTTCTGAGGCGTGGTCGGGTGAAGTGGGCTTTGCGGGTACGGGGACATCGTATTTTTAAGAGGGGTTGTGAAAAATGCGAGCGTTAAATGTACCTCAACGGAAAAAGGCTGTGGTCGTCCATTCTGGTGGAATGGATTCGAGCATTTGCTTGGCGCATGCCATTCGAGAGTTTGGCAAAGAGCAGATTTTGAGTTTGACGTTTTCCTATCAGCAAAGGCACTCCAGTGAGATGATTCAAGCTCGATTCATTTGTGAGCAGTGGGGCGTGGATCACGCCGAGATTGATTTGTCGTTTTTGAATCAAATTACAGAGAATTCGATCACTCGCCCTGCGATGCCGATTGAATCAGTCGCTGGGCAGCCGCCGAACAGTTTAGTGTTAGGGCGCAACGGGTTGATGGCTAGAATTGCTGCGATTCAGGGGTATTCTCTCGGAGCGAACCTGATTTATATGGGGGTGATCGAAGTAGAATCTGCCAATTCGGGTTATCGCGACTGCTCAAGATTTTACATGGATAAGATGGAGGAAGTCTTGAGGGTGGATCTAGGGGATAGTGCTTTCGAGATTCGTACGCCTCTTGTTTTTATGACCAAGAAAGAGACGCTTGAGCTAGCCCATCGGCTTGGTGTTTTGGAATTTCTTTTGGAGCAGACGGTGACCTGTTACGAAGGACTGGCTCGTCTGGGTTGTGCACGTTGTCCTGCCTGCCTCCTCAGGAATGAGGGGATTCTTGAGTTTTTGTTGCATCACCCCGAGATTGAGTTTTCTTATCGGACGGACTTTTTGGAAAAATAGACTGCGAAATTTGTTTCTGCGGCTCCCTTTCCCATTGAACAGCGATTCCCTGGACTAAGATTTGTCCTTCAAAGCCGTCGTCTGAGCACTCAGGTGTGGGGTAGGTCTCGCGTCGACCGTCTTCCAGAAAAACGACCGATTTCACATCAATCACTGCATCCGCCCCCTTGTCCTTGGCGATGTCGACTAGTTCGCCGATCGCCTTATTGTAATAGTTCTTGCATAGCGCAGCTTCTTCTCGATTCGGGTCTAGGGATTGGAAATTGACTTTTGAGTGTACCCAGCCTAATGGCTTGAACGGTCGGCTCACTTTCGTGATGTAGGCCTGATTGGAGGGGAAATGAAAGGCCTCGTACTTTGATTGAGGAATGCTGCCACAGCCTGCTGTCATGAGGCTGAAAG
Source organism: Oligoflexia bacterium (assembly GCA_903854365.1). Classification (GTDB taxonomy): domain Bacteria; phylum Bdellovibrionota; class UBA1018; order UBA1018; family UBA1018; genus CAINWE01. The sequence goes on along the minus strand of CAINWE010000434.1, from coordinate 2,560 downwards.
GTAGTAAAAAAAGCAAGGCGATACTACGTCGGCCAGAATTCCCTTCTTTTCTAGGGTTCAATGTATTCGAACTCCTGTTTCCTAAAATTCCTTAAGGTCCACTTTTTTCCTTCGTGTTTGACGACATATTCCGGAAGCAGTGGGATCTTTCCGCCTCCGCCGGGGGCATCAATGACAAAGTGTGGGACGGCCATACCACTGGTCCATCCTCTGAGATTTTCAATAATATTTAGGCCGGTTTCGACCGGGGTTCGGAAATGGCTGATTCCCTGAGACAAGTCACACTGATAGATATAATAGGGGCGTACTCTCATCATTAGAAGTTTATGATTGAGCTCTTTGACGATCTTTGGATCGTCGTTGATTCCCTTTAGGAGAACCATTTGATTGTGTAAGACACAGCCGGCATCGGCGAGCCGTGCGCAAGCATCAAACGCCTCTAGGGTGCACTCTTTGGGATGATTAAAGTGCGTATGTACGAAAACTGGATGATATTTTTTGAGCATATCCGCGAAGCTTTGGGTAATTCGTTGAGGAAGAGTCACTAAATTCCGTGTTCCGATTCGGAATACCTCGATGTGCTCCATGGCCCTGAGGCGGGATAAGATGTACTCGAGTCGATCGTCAGAGTTAGAAAGTGGGTCGCCTCCTGAAATGACGACGTCTCTGATTTCGTGATGCGACTCGATATAGGCTAGTCCATCCTCGAGCTGTTTGTTAGCTGCCGATGAGGACGGATCGGATACTTTTCGCTTTCGTGTGCAATGACGGCAGTAAACTGGGCAATTGTGGGTGGTGTAGAAGAGGACCCGATCCGGGTAGCGATGAGTGACGCCTGGTACTGGCATATCGCGCTCTTCGGCAAGGGGATCTTCTAGGTCGGTGGGTAAAATGAGAAGTTCGCCGGGCTTCGGCACTGATTGCAAGCGAATGGGGCAATTTGGATTGGTCGGATCGATCAGGGAGGCGTAGTAGGGGGTTATCCCCATGTTGAACATCTCATGGGACTGTGCAAAGGCTTCTCTTTCATCCGGAGAGACTTGAACTACTTTCTCAAGTTGTTCTATAGACTTAATGCGTTTCTGTTGCTGCCAAACCCAGTTATTCCAGTCCTTTGCTTCAGTTTCGGCCCAGATTTCTGGCCTGGTAGGACTCTTAAAGCGTTCTCGAACGGTATTTTTAGTAACAATATTGAAAGCCATGTTGTCTGATTCCCCCTGTCGCGCGGCGAATATCCCCAAATTAATTCTATATTGAATTTGCCAGATTAATCGAGTGAAGACAAGGGTAGGTCGGGTGAGCGACCTCCCGGTTTTGTTTGCATTATTTTAGTCAAGTAATAAAATTCCGCGCCGATAGGTTACGTGAGGATTGAACTATGGAGCCTATTCAAGTTTTGATAATTGACCCAGAACAGACTACCCGAGATCAGTTGAGATCAGCTCTCAATGTGGATCAGCGAGTTGAGCTTCATTTGAGTTCCTCTGCAGAGGGAGCCGCTGAGTTGTTAAAGCGAAAGACTCAATGGCATGTGATTATTTTAAATTCCTGGTTGCCGGGGCAAGATGCGTTTTCATTTATACAAGATTGGAAAGAGCGAGATTCAAAGACTCAATTTATTTTATTGAGTCAAGATGCGAGTAAGGCTGAATTGGTGAAGGCACTGCGGTTGGGGATTTTGGATTATTTTGAGAAGCCGTTGCCCGTTCAGGATGTGAAGAATTCGATGGATCGTTTGCTGCAAAAAATGTCGTTAGAGAATTCAAGGGGTCTGGCCCCTGTGATTTCGCTCCCGAGTGGCAAAATGACAGATACGAGTACACCAGCCTCGTTGGGTGCTCTGTCAGTCGCTCCGCGTCTGAGGCTTGTGGGGTCTGAGGGTGTGACCAGTGGTCTGTCTCCTGTGACGCCCTCTGTCGATGCATCTGCGGGCGCGAGCTACACAGATATGAAGCGGAGATGGATTGAAACCTTTGAAGTTGAATATTTGTCCCGACTTTTGGATCATCACGAGGGGAATGTGTCTGCGGCTGCTCGCGAAGCTAAATTAGATCGTAGTAATTTTCTGAGGTTATTGAGGAAGTATGGTTTAAAAGCTGAAGTCTATCGCGGAAAGTTAGCGGCCTAGGTGGAGTCATAATTTTACGCGGGAAAAGTTTTGATACTTAAAACAATAAAGGACCCTAAGGCAGAGCCTTTGGGTCCTTTACAGCCACGGGAACCTCATTCAGTGTGTGGGGGGGGGGAAGTGGGGCACCCGTGGAAAACGTCAATTTGTGAACTCTTTATACGGCCAGTCAGAATAATAGGCAAGAGAAAAAAATAAAAAAAACAGTTCCTACTCAGTGGCCCTGACGATTAAGAACTTCAGGGCAATTTCGAAGGGCAAACGCTACTTCTTCCTCTTCTAAAAGAGCCGAGGCTTGGTTTTTATGCCCCCATGATATGAGCGCCGCTATCCACGTACAAAGTGCTACCGGTGATGTGTTTTCCTAAAGGTGAGCATAAAAATGCTGCTAAAGCGCCCACGTCTTCGGCCGCAATGTTTTCGTGAAGGGGG
>CAINWE010000433.1 GCA_903854365.1 Oligoflexia bacterium | reverse complement strand
TTGGGAGAGGACGTAGCGGCCAGAGCTCATAGCCATCCATCCTCAAAAAACGTCGCTCAAAGTTCAAATGCGTGGCATCCATTTTGGATCGCAAATCACTCATCTTGAAGTATCAACAAAAACCAATCACCCTCTCAACCGGACACTAGTGTAAACCTATGATTCCTCTAGTATTGAGTTCAAACGAAGATTACGCAGATGGCATATTGGTCACGATTGCCTCCGCCTTGAAGTCACTTTATGCGAAGTAGGGAATCACCATTTAAAAAAATTAGAGTAGTGTGAATAGAGCGCCCCGCATTTTTTACTGTGCATGGACGCCGCCTAATAAAATAAGCGGGGCCACATTGGCCATGCGGCGCCACTTTATTGAGCATGATGATTTCGAACTCTTTGTGGCTACCAGTTGTGAGTTTAACGATCCAGAAATTCCATCACTCATTGTCCGTACCCCCACATGGCTAAACCGGATCCGAAGAACACGATTCATGAGAATCGTTCAGAACTTCGAGTATCTCATCTGGTCTCAGAGACTCCCCGCCGGATTGCTGCAGGCCGCCGAATCTTTTCAACCTGATGCAATCTTCACGGTAGCTGATATGACGCTGAGTGAATCGGCGAGACGAGTGGCAAAACGACTCAAGATACCGCTGATTACAAACTTCCAGGACTGGTGGCCCCGGGGACTGTTCTATTATCCACAGAATAAACCGTACGATGTTATCGTCCCTATTCTGGAGAAAAGATTTCGAAGACTGTATAGAGAGTCGGATTTGGCTTTTTGTACAAGTAAGGGGATGAAAGAGTATCTCGGGACACACCCGAACAGTCACGTGCTCTACCCAATAGGTGCTCAGGATTCACCGGAAAATACCGAATCTCTGGACGAGCAATCCTCCATCACTCCTAGTCGGCCTAAAAGGCGTCTGATATACACGGGGACTGCCTTCGGATCCTACGGACAAATGCTCCGTTCATTGGCAAGGGAGTTGAAGCACTCGACAACTTGGGAGATGGTAATCTTCGGGGTCAGGCCTGATTGGCCCGAAGCAGAAATTAAGGCGGCTGAGGAGAGTGGACTCTATCGGGGCTTTCTCCCATTCGAGCAACTCAAGGGGGAGCTTGCCACAGCTGATGCCTGCCTCTCGGTGATGAGTTTCGATAAAGAGTTGGAAGTGATGATGCGAACAAGCTTTACGACCAAGTTGCTCGACTACTGTAAAATCGGTAGGCCTATCATCATGTGGGGTCCCGAGTATTGCAGTCCAGTCAAGCTAACCAGACAACATCACGCAGCGATAACTGTGTCGCAATTAGATCCCACCGAAGTGGTGAAAGCCCTTTCAAGAATTGATTCTGATCCAGAACTTGTTAAGCAGCTTTCTTCCCGAGGTCGTGACCTTGGAAACAGCGAGCTTTCTCATGATAAAATTCATACTGTATTTGCCGAACAAATAAACCTGCTTGTTGCAAAAAACTAATATGAGAATTGTTTTTGTCATCACAAACTCATGGCCATTAATGGGAGGTCTTGAAAAAATCTGCATGAGGATAGCTCAAGGGGTGAAAGAGAGCGGAAGTGATTCAAAAATTGTTACGAGATTTACTCAAAAAAGACGCTCCCTAGAGGAATATTTCAGTGTTTCCGAAAGATCACGAAGCTTTGATAACGAGGGAATTCCGACAACTGTTATTGGATTGACCTTCATCCAGAGGCTGCTTCTTAAACCTGTTTATAAACTGATCTGGAGAAAAAGTACGTTCGCAATAGCCAGATTCATCTACACCAAAGCCCTTCGTGGCGCATTAAGCACTGCCTGCAAAGAAGCTGATGTGCTTCACTTTTTTGGCAGTGGTTTTGAGATGTTAGGATTTTTATCAAAAGAGGTTGCGAGTCGGTATGGAGCAAAGTTCGTTATTGAGCCAGCTCTTCACGAAGGGCAATGGGGTGATTTATGGGTAGATAAAAAACTTTATCAGGAGGCCGATCTCCTCTTGGCGCATACCGAGCACGAGGCGATGGTTCTTCAATCGATGGGGGTTCCTGCAGAAAGGATTCAAGTTGTTACACTTGGTGTCGACTTTAATACGGATGGAGATGCCAAATCCTTCCGTTCAAAATACGGGATAGAAGGGCCGATTATTCTTTTCCTGGGACGCAAAACTAAAGCAAAGGGTGTTCTCCGTTTAATTGATGCATGGTCAAGTGTTTTAATTAAGCATCCGAAGGCAACGCTGGTGATTGCAGGACCACATCAGGGTAAAGAGAGTTTCCAACTCCCAGTCTCCTCACTTGATCTGGACGACCTTGATGAAACTGAGAAGCAGAGTGCTTTGGCAGCTTGTGATATCCTCTGCGCTCCCTCGGAGGGTGAGTCATTCGGAATGGTCTATTTTGAGGCTTGGTCATATGGCAAGCCGGTCGTAGCCCTTGACCTGCCACAACTGCGTGAAAGCATCGGTAAATGTGATGCGGGACTGCTCGTGGATAAGAATACGGGCTCCTTGTCTGAAGCCATCTGCCGTCTTCTGGATG
>CAINWE010000432.1 GCA_903854365.1 Oligoflexia bacterium | reverse complement strand
TCGTTTTAGCGATCACCATGGGAATTCTTTGCTCCTTCTCTCATTCGATTTTGCGTCATTGGATCTTGGATGAGGTTTGGATTGGAGTACTCGGGAAGGTGGGGCTTTCATTGGCTCGATTCATCAGGGTTGGGCTTCTTTTGGTTCAGGGAGTGATGTGGGTCGTGTTTTGGAGTTATTTGCTGAGACTCGAAGAATTCCAAATTGCCTTTCATCTTTTTACCAAAAAATTCAAAAATAAGCTGAGTTGGATGAGAACCTGAGCTAAGGTGAAATTCGAGCATTCTGGAAGAGTGCGCGACTGCACCCAGGCAATTCTGTGTTATTTTTGCCTATTTATTATTGTGATACGAGGGAACTCAATGGCTACGCAGAGAGAAACGGTTCGATTATTGTGTAAGAGTATTATCACTCGGTTGGAAAACAAGAAGTCGATTACATTTCCGGCTCGGCTGAGGCAGATTGTGCAAGATGAGGTTTTTGGGTTGGTCGGGCCCTTTATTTTGACTGACGAAGATCTCAAGGAGCGAACTCTGGCTAAGTTGGGTGCTAAGGCAGAAATGTTGCAGGACTCTGCGTTCACAGAAAGTGACCAGTATCGTGCTGCTAAAGCAGTCGTGAAAAATAGCTTTGGCCAAGATAGCTTAAATGGATTTTATTTTCAAAAGGCGCCGAAGTTTGTGGCGCAGACGATTGTTCAGTATCTGATGCGATCTTCTCATATTGATGATGTTTATGAAACAGACGAAGATTTAGAGCACCAAATTGTAGAGACTGTTCAGCGCTTTAATCCAGCTGATTTACACTAAGCACTCTGGCGTTTGAGGCTCGGCGTACCGTTGTTGGTGTGTCACCTCTGTGTTGTGCTCAAATTGATCCCGATTAATTCATGTAACTTTGCATTGTTTTTTGTATCCGATGTGCCTAAAAAATTGATGATTTTTTATACGATGTCTAAAAGATAGTGAAAAATTAGGCGCCGGTCGAGAATTGCAATTTCTATCTCTCCGTAATCATTGATGTTCATTGTTAAGAAAAATGAGTGAGTTGGCTCCTCACTTGCAGCTCTTATGAGCATTATATGTTTCGGCAGTACCTTTTTTTGCCACTGATCTTTGCCTTGCTGGCAGGGCTGAAGTGGTTATCTTATGCAGAATCGATGAATCCCCGATCAGTGACGATGGCTCAGGTGGGCGCGTCCGATCCCTCTCGTCTCGGGGTGAGACAAGATCTCATGGAGGATTTAGATCGCATTGTTTCCTATGAGCATTACTACCACTCGCTCCATGGGCGCTTTACTTTGCTCTTGAATCGGATTGGATTTCCGCTGTCTTCGAGTGTGATTGCAGAATATGATATTAGAGTTTCGGTGGCTACGGCCGATTTTTTGCTCATTAATGCGATTGCCGAAAAAGACGGCAAAATGCTGGAGCTCGTGTCGATCGATCAGGATTTTAGAGTTCACTCGAGCTTTCCTTTACCGGAGCCACGGAGACAGTTCCTGGTGGCGCAAGCAATGAAGCGACTCCGTGTTTTACGGTCGACTCCGCAGGGCGAGGTTGCTGCAGAGCCGGGCATTTATCAAGGCTATTTCCAGTATAGCTTGAAGACTGCTTCTGATCAGGACCAGCATGCTTATGCGATTGGACTGAAGCCTCCTGTTCAGGGCGAAAAAATTGAGCTGCACACGGCAAATGACGAGGAAATGGCGTTGGCGCTTGAATCGATTCTTGCTGGAGATGCTTCAGGTGACTCGGAAGGTGCCTCTCTCGATCGTTTTCGAGAGCAAGAGTATTTGGCACAGAGGATTTTTTTGGGTGAGACAGGGCGTTTTCCTCGCGATCGGGAAGAGTTGGGAAGGGTGACTCGATTTCAATTAGCGCCGGAGCGAGATCCTGCATTCACTCGTCTGACGATGGAACCGATTGGGACCGAATCTCAGGGTTTTCCAGACTCGAGCAGGGAGGAGGGGGCTCTCTCCTTGGTTGCGCCAACGGGTCGCAGGGAGAAGAGCCAACAGGGCGGGCTTGAGATCGAGCCTGTGGGTCGCGATCAACCTGAGTGATTGGAATAATTAGGTTTTGTTCTGGCGTTTTCTCAATTAAATCTCTTACAATTTAGGTGATTTGACAATTTTGCGCCGGGTCAGCTATCATTAGTCTTCAACGAGGCGGGCGGGGTAACCCTTGCCTCTTAATACGGTGGGGCAGTATAAAATGAAGTGCGGATTGAAGAGTGGAAAACCAGGTCAGGCCTGGATCGTGGTTCCCGTTGTGGGTCTTTTTTTAGTTTCGGCCTGTGCGCATGTGCGACCTGTGAGTCGATTTGCTGGTCATGCGACATCGGCTGCCCCCGCGTCTCAAGAGGTTTCATCTCAGTCAGGTCATGGACAGGACGGTAAACCGCAGGAAGTTCCGGTTCACGAAATTCATGCTCAGTCAGTAGAGGCGCAGGAAGTTCCGGTTCACGAAGCTCAAGCGCATGCCCCTTCAGATCCTAAAACCGTAAGCGAAGTGCTTCAGCGAGATGCTCAACCTTCTCCGGCACAAGTTGCCGGAGCTCCTGCCGCAGAGAGTCAATCGATTATAGTTCAGGGGATCAAGCTAAAAAATAATCATTTTGACTATCCTGTGACCATCAATTCGCGAGTAGAATACTGGATTGATTATTTTTGTGGCCGAGGTCGCCCTTATTTCGAAAAATATTTGGCTCGATCTGAGTTTTTTATCCCGTATATCGTTCCCATTTTGAAACAAAATGGAGTCCCGGAAGACTTGGTGTATCTGGCAATGATCGAAAGCGGATTTAATAATTTGGCTCGATCTCGTGCCCGAGCTGTTGGGCCTTGGCAGTTTATTTCTGCTACAGGCAAGCGCTACGGTTTGTCGGTCAACTGGTGGACCGATGAGCGACGCGACATTGGTAAGTCGACGTCTGCTGCTGTGGGCTACCTTAAAGATTTATATACGATGTTCCAGAGCTGGGAGTTGGCAGCCGCTGCCTACAACGCGGGTGAGGCTAAGATCGCTAGAGCGGTTAGGCGGTTTGGTACAAAAGATTTTTGGGCGATTGCTCAGCATCGTTTCTTGCGGCCTGAGACGAGGGATTATGTTCCAAAAATTATAGCAGCTGCAATTATTTCTAAAAATCGATCCCAATTTGGTTTTATCGAGCAGGCTTCTGCGCCGGGCGTAGGTGAAGCAGTGGCCGGAGATGGCGAAGTCGTGAAATTGGTGAAGACCGAGAAGCCAGTTCCAGATAATGAGTACCGCCTGCAGAAAGAGGCCGATGCAAAGGCTTCTGCCCGCCTGGAGGATGATTTTGATTCCTCCTCGGATGACGACGTGGACGGGGCAGAATTGACCGCTGCAACGGTGAGTGGTCAAGGAAGTGCCCAGGGACAGCCAGTACCCTTAGCTCGTCCGATTCAGACGCCTCACGTGACTAAAAAAGGAGAAGTCGGCGGCGAGCAGTTAGCGGATTTTGAGGTCCAGAGTCCAGCCGACCTTCTAAAAGTAGCTCGCGCTGCCGGTCTCTCCTACCAAACTGTGAAGAGTCTGAATCCGGAAATTTTGCGTTGGTGTACCCCTCCGACCGTTTCGAGTTATCGGATTAAGCTCCCTGCTTTCGTCAAGGACCGCTTTCTCGTGACGTATAATCATGATGCCTTTCCGCGAGAAGTGGAGTTCATGACCTATAAGGTGCGTCGAGGAGAGACTTTGAGTAGGATTGCTCAGCATTTTGGGATCAAAGTGGATCCGATGAGTGACCTGAATCGCGTTTCGCCGCGCATGCCACTTCGATTAGGAGCTAAGGTCTTGCTGCCGATTCCGAGTGATCGTTCCAGGACTTTTGCGTCGCTTGAAGTGAGAGATCCGCCTGAAAAGCGTCGCCGCCGTCATCATCGGAGGCATCGTCGGGTTTCCCAAGCGGATGTCGGATCGGCGCCTGTAGAAAATTCCTAAATCAGTCTTCCCTACCTGATCCAAAGTGTGCGAATAAGGGGTATGGGACTCATTGTGCAGAAGTTTGGGGGTACCTCAGTAGGAACTCCCGAGAGAATTCGCCAGGTCGCGAAAAGAATAGCAAAAAGGCATTCAGAGGGTCACCCACTCGTGGTTGTGGTGTCGGCTATGGGACACACGACGGATGAGTTAATTGCGCTAGCGCAACAGGTGTCCGATCATCCTGCGCATCGTGAAATGGACATGCTCCTGTCTGCGGGCGAGAGAATCTCGATGGCACTTTTGAGTATGGCGCTGGGGGATATTAAAGTCCCTGCCCTTTCACTCACGGGTTCTCAGAGCGGAATCATTACCGATCAAAGTCATCGTCGGGCCCGCATTCGACGCATTCTGGGGGATCGCATTCGATCCGCTTTGGCAGAAAAGAAGGTGGTCATTGTCGCGGGATTTCAGGGCGTCAGTGAGACGAAAGAGATTACGACCCTGGGAAGAGGTGGCTCCGATACGAGCGCCGTTGCGTTGGCAACGGCGTTAGGTGCGGAGCGTTGTGAGATTTTCACGGATGTAAATGGGGTGTATTCCGCAGATCCTAGGGTGGTTCCCTCTGCGATTCTCTGGGAGAAAATTCCTCATGATTTAATGGTGGAGCTGGCCACTCGAGGTGCAGGAGTCCTTCATCCCCGCTGTGTGGAGCTAGCCAAGCAACATCAAATACAACTCTGCGTAAAAAACACGCTAGATCCTAATGAAAGTGTAGGTACGGTCTTGATTCAACGGCAGACAGGGGATTCAAGTTTAGGTATGGAAGAGTTTGGAATCGTCGGAGTCACTGCCGATAAGGGAAAACTCTTCATCCGTGTCAAGTTGACTCGATCAACGGTTTTAGGCTCGGTTTGGGATCGCTCGGCTGAGGCGCATTTGAGTTTGATTGCTCCGGTCTTTTCAAATCACGACGTGAGCTTTTACTCAGAGCGTGACGGGGAATCGGATTGGAAAAAGCTACTCCATGATTTAACGACCGAAGGTTTCGTCCAGTCCTACGAGATTGTGTCTGATGTCGTGCCGCTTTCGATCATTGGAGATCGGTTTTCTCAGGATGGGCGTGCGCTCCACGAAATTATAGAAGTATTGAGTCAGGCTCACATTCCCGTCGATTCGGGTTCTTCCTCTGCGTTAGCAGTGACTTTAGGAGTTTCGATTCGTCATGTAGACGATGCAGTGCGAGCGCTTCACGCCGAGTTTTTGGAAAGTTAGGAAGGTCTGTTAAAAATGGAAATTCAGAGTCCCTCACCTGAAAAGGAGATGCAGTCGCATTCACGGTCCTATTTTTCAAATCAGTCTCGATGGAATTCCAGGGTGATTGTAATTGGAGAAGGTTGGGCGGCTTTGGGAAGCGTGGGGTTTTTAGTAACTGCCGGGATTGAAGTGGTTTGGTTGGCAGGCTCTGGCGCTCGCTTACTAGCACCCGCGGTGGCGCTTAATCATGCTGAGGGGGCCAATTATTGGTGGGAATTGGCGAAGCGATTTCAGAGTGATTTAAGCGAGCCTCAAATGGGTTCATTCGTAAAAGAATATAGAAATCAGTCTTTTCGTGATCCAGCATGGTGCAAAGCCCCTTCGATAGAAGCTCGGCAAGAGGTGATCCAAGAGACTCTCTGGGAGCCGGAACAGAGGTTGGTCGGTGCGCGAGAGTTTCGGTTTGGAGTTCCCCTCCTGGATCTCGAAGCGCAAATTCGTACAGAATTGACTTCAGATCGTTTCCCCAATTTAACCAAGATCGCGGGTTTGCCAATTCAATCCTTTCTTTTGGAGAATCACGCTGTCACCGGAGTGACCCTGGGTTCGGGTCAGGAAATTTTGGGCTCTCAGGTGATCTATGCAGATCGCTGGGGTTTGTTGGGAGGGATCGAGAATTTACCGCGTCCTCTGAGTTTTTTAAGAAAGCGGGAGCCCGTGGGAGTTCTTCAGGCGAATTTTCGCCATGATCCTCCGCTGAAAGGTGGCATCGTGCAAACGTTCTTTGCTCCCGTTCACAAGGAAGCGGGAGACAAACTGGAAAGGCATTTTTGGGGCTATCTCTCGGCAGACGGAAGTCAAAGCGTTTGGACGTTGGGCCTCTCCGGTGAGGAAGCTGAAGATAATCACGAGATTGCGAAAAAGTTCAGAAAATTGAAAACGAGTTTAGACCGCATCTTCAAGGGCAGCGATTTGATTCCAGAAGGAAAAGCTGACTTTACGTCCACCTTATTGAGCGAACAATTTCGTTTCGAAGAGGAAGCTCTTTTTGCTCAGGGAGTTGCTCCCGAAGTGCCCTATGAGCTCGGGGCTCGATTGACTGGGGTCAGTTTCATGACCGATGCGTATGGTCCTGCGCACTCGATGCGTCAAGTGGGTCGCGGGCTGCTTGAAATCCAGATGACTCATTCAGTTGTCGAGCGGCCTGAGGTCGTCTAGTCGACGTATCGCGGTTCGTGACTAGATTGCTCATGGCGGGGCGAAGGCCTAGGCAAAAAACGTGGATTTGCGTGACCCCCAGGTTTCGGAGCGCGTGTGCAGCTTGCCTGAGGGTGTTGCCGGTCGTGAAGAAGTCATCGACCAGAATGGCCCGAGTGATGATCGGAGTGGGTGATTTGAACCCTGGACGATGGGCTTTGAGGTACTTTGCAGCCCCTTCAAAGCGAAGGGGGTTCTCCAGGCGTTCGTTCAATTTTAGTTCGGCTTGCCTTTTTTGTGTGCCCTCTCGGATGCCCGGACGAAGGATTTCAACCTGAGGAATCTTCAGTTGGGTTTGTAGCCATGCGGTCATTCTCGGTACACTGCCTCCTTGCATGTTCCAAGACCGCGAAAATTCCTGGGGAATAGGAACAATGGCCTGTGCACCATGGCCCCGCAGAGTTGCTAATGTTTCAGGATTGAATTTCAAAATCTGGCGGTCGAAGGACGACCCTCCGCGGGTTTTCCACCGTTTCAGTACGGAGTAGCATTGCCCAATGAGGAGGTAATTTGCGGTATAGGATTGGATGAGTCCCCGCTCACTCCAGAAGCGTAGGCACTCCTGGTTGGGGCGTGTGGGGCAGAGAGGGCTACCACACTCGTTGCAGAGCCTGGGGCAGGAGACCAAACTTTGCGAGCAAAAGGAGCAGAGCGGAAACTCTTTGAATTGCTGTACCGAGCGCTCACAGGCGGCGCATTGAAACCAAGAGAGAATCATACCAGAGAAAATTTCAGCGGATGCCGAGGTGCTGATTTCAATGCGGGTCTCATTGCTACACTAATGAGGAGATCGTTTCGGGGTTGAGTTCCTGGGGGTTGCGTTGGCTAGCATTTGACCCCGCCGGGTGAGGCCATAGATACAGACTTCCTGACGGTGGTAAGCGAGTTGAGCTGCTTTGACCCGTACCATCCCCATGGCCTTCACGTGCTCCAAGAAGTAGGGAATCTCATCCGCGAATTTCCATTGATTGAGCTTGACGGTGAGTAATACTCCATGAAGCGAGTTAAGCATACGAGAGGCCAGACGATCCACCGCAAACAGGGAGACGTTCGGTTCAACATTCATGTCTAAAAGGAGCCATTGAATCGAGTCGGGGAGTTCTTCGCGTGGAATCTGGTTGACCGAGCGTTGAATGTGCTGAAACTCAGGATGTCTCAGGATTTCAGGATCCATGATCGCAGGATCAATCCCGATGACTCGAAGGCCACGCTGCAGGAGCGCATAACTCGCCCCTCCGGGAGCACTCCCAATTTCCACCGCTAGGTCACCTTTCCGAATGGGTGCTTGAGACCAAGTGAGGCTGTTTTCTAGCTTGAGGTAGGCGCGGGAAGGAGAAGCCGAGGGGAGTTGGATCGCGGGTCGTCCGCCCGGATCAGGCGACCGGAAGCGAGAGTAGGTGAAAACTCCTAATCCAAACTTGCCGGGATCGATCGCAACGAGTTGAATCACTTCGTCGCCCACCTGGGGAGGGCCATGCTCCTCGAAGAGGTGTCGGTTCTGCTGGGCTTTACGCAAGGAGTTCTCCGTCTGCCCAAGAAGGGAGCCGGCGATAAATCCTAGGGGTTCTTCTCCAGGGGCGTGGAGGTCTCGTTCCCAAACGTGAAGGTGGATTTTGCGCTGGGGTTCCTGTGTTTTGAGCCACTCAGCCAGTTCAGTGACTCGGCCTAGGTCTGCCTCGCTGAGGGACCCGAAGGAGACTCCATACGCTCTTGCAAAAACGGAGTTCAGCGTAAAATCGAATGGAACCGGTCCCCGAGAGCTTTTAAAAGTCACATACCCAGGCCGTGAAAAAGCGAACTTGAAATCAGGGTGATTTTTGGCGATTTCCTTCTTGAGGGCTGGTTCGGCGCCAATTTGGCAAACTGTAAAAATAAATTCGGATTCAAAATTCATAAACTATCGGACCATCTCAATTCGAAATCTGCGCCCCTTGATCAGGCCGTTTCTCAGCCGCTGAAGAGCCACAGGGGCTAAGGTCTTGGTAATGGCCACATAAGAGAAGCGATCGTGAATCTCGATTTTTCCAATATCTGCTCCTTTGAATCCTCCGGCTTCGCCCGTGAGAGCTCCAAGCAAGTCCCCGGGCCTCATTTTATCTTTACGGCCACCCGAGACAAAGAGCGTGGCCATGGAGGCTTCTTGCTTGAGGCAGTCTTTAAATTCGTCGAGGTTGAGCTGGCCGACTTGAGCCAAGGTTTTTTCTTGGATCGAAATTCCCGTGTAAGCTTCAATCGCTGGAATTTTAGATTTCTGTCGGGCGGTGACCAGCGAAACGGCCAAACCCTTTTTCCCGGCCCGTCCCGTTCGCCCGATTCGATGAACATAGGTCTCGGCTTGTTGAGGGAGATCGTAGTTGAAGACGGCGTCGAGGTTTTCGACGTCAATGCCTCGCGCGGCGACGTCCGTGGCCACTAAAATGCGCGTGCTCTTATTTCTGAATTTGGCCATGACACGGTCGCGCTCCGACTGTTCTAAGTCTCCGTGGAGACAGCCTGTGCTGATGCCGAGCTGAGAAAACGCTCGTGCAACTTCAATGACGGTGGTCTTGAGATTGCAGAAGATGATCGCCGATTCTGGTTGGTTTTGCTGAATAATCCAGATGATTCCGTTGAGTTTTACTTCTGGTTCGGCTTGATAATAGGTCTGTCGAATATTGAGGGGCTGAGCTTCTTTCTCTTCCATGGTGACTCGAACGGGATTTCTTTGGTAGGCGCGACTCATCGATTCAATGGTTTTTGGATAAGTCGCTGAGAAGAACACCGTTTGTCGAGATTTTGGAATCGTATGAAGAATTTGCTCCATGTCATCCTGGAAGCCCATGTCGAGCATGCGGTCGGCCTCATCTAGAACCAGTGTCCTGACATTCTCAAGAGCGATGGATTTCCTTCGGACATGATCGAGAACTCGGCCTGGAGTGCCGACGACCAGGTGGACCCCTTTTTCGAGTGCTGTCAGTTGAGGGTACATCGGCTGTCCACCAGAAATAATTAAAACTTGGAGGCCAGGCTGTTTGCGACCAAGTCGCCTGATTTCACGCGCCACTTGGGTACAAAGTTCGCGCGTGGGACAAAGAATCAAGGCTTGGATCTGTCGCTTATTAAGGTCCAAGTGATGGAGGATCGGTAAAGAGAACGCCGCAGTCTTGCCGCTGCCGGTTTTAGATTGACCGACGAGATCTTTCCCTTCTAGCAAGAGTGGAATGCTCTGGGCTTGGATGGGAGTCATTTTATTAAAGCCCAATTCTTGAACTACCTCTAAGAGAGGTTTTGCAATAGAAATGGAATTAAAATTTAGCTCAGTCGGTTTCAAAATAGTCCTTCCTGCACCCAGGTCTTATTCTCTGGGAGATCACTCGGAGCGGCACTTTATCATAGTTTTAGGTAATGGGTGAGGATGATTTTTGACCCATAAAAACATGAACTGAATAGAGCTCGATTTGTCGAAAATGTTTGAAAAATAGCCATGGCACGTGGTCACGGTTGAATTGAATTTTAAATCCAGCCTGTTCATAAAGCCATTGGACAGCTTTGGCTGAGTCCCTCAGGGTATTAGGAACAGTTCGGCGAAGCTTTTTTGCCACCTTCTCGTGCCAGATATACGGGCAGCTTTGAATGCCAATGCCACCCGGTCTCAGGAGTGAGTGCTGCAGCTGAGGAAGAAGTTCTGGGGAATCAAGCATATCAATTGTATTTAAAGCAATACAGAGGTTCGCCTGCCCTTCTACTAAAGCTAAAGAGTCTAAGTCCCCAACGACGAAGTCGACCTTTCCGCTCGTGTTGTGCTCAATGGCGATAGAGACCTCTTGAGAAAGGGGGCCCTGGAGTAAATCTCCGGGCACTCGAAAGCGCGTGCGATCTCCAATCCCGAGTGCGAGTTGCCGAGCGAGTGAAATGCTTGCAAAAGAGCCGTCAACACCGAGGTAGGAGCTCAGGTAGGGGCTCAATTGTCGGTAAAGCCCTCCGACGCCGCAGCCCAATTCGATCGCGTTCAACTGAGTTGAGGGGCGTGGTCTATCGGAAATCCAGGCTTCAATTTGCTGAAACGGGCCCTGATCCCAATATTTCTGAATCCATTGGTCTACCGGAGGGCTTGCTGGATCAGAAGCGGGTTTCCACCACTGTGGGTGAGCGGGGGTGGTGCGCAGAAAGTGATTCATCAAATACAGTGCATTGACTCGTTCGGCTTCTAGATCTTCTTCAATATGCTCTTCTTCGATTTCGTTCTTGGCTTCGAGAAAATCTTGTCGGAATTCTTTGGGGATGTCCTCCATGGGAACTCGAGCAGATACACCTTTGACATGGCTCAAGAGGTAGGATCCTACGTCGTGGACCAGGATCGCGACCCCGGCCAAAATAGGAAAAGTGGATCGGCATTGCGTGCACTCTAAATGACCTGTGGTTACTTCGAAAATTTCCGGGTTTTCCTGAACTTTGGACTGCTTTTTAGGACGCAGGTTGAGTGGAGCTAAACAGCGAACTTTGCTTTTTTTTGTTTTGGGACATCGGAGTGCGGACACGGTAGTCGTTAGCATGAGGGGGTTATACTGGTTCTTACGGTAAATTTAAATTGAAAATTGTTGAAAAAAGGAAGAGGTTCGTGCGATGGTTCAATGCCTGTTTGCCAGAGATAATTTGGGAGAGAGATGATTTGGAGCTAAAATGCAGGGCTTAAGGAGATTCCAAGTTTCGGTAGGTTTACTTCTATTCGGGTTATCGACTCCGGTTTTTGGGGTAACTGCCGGCTGGCAGGTCAAATTGAATTCGGACGAAGAGAAGCTTTCTTTTTTGCTGGGACTAAACAAAAGAATACCTTCGATTATTCGTGAAAGTAGTCAAAATAAGGTAGATTTGTTTGTGCTCCTTGAGAATCAGAAGCGGTTATTTGATTCACTGAAGAGGTTGCCTAATTATTTAGAATCGCTTGAGTCGGAAGAGCTCGTTCAAATTGACGTTTTGCCGCCCTCTGAGGGTCTGCCGGTCGGACCAATTCACGTGAGTTCAGTTGCGCTGGATTCCTGGAAAATAGAGCTCTTGAAGGAGTTGCGTGAGCTTCAGGGAGAGTCTGAGCAGGGGAGTTTCTCAGATGGTCTGAAAGCTGGCATCGAGGCATTCTGGGGTGTTGAGGCTAGGCAGCAACTGGCTCGTGTCCTCGGTCTGGTCGAAAATCTGAAGCTTGCTGGGGAAATTCCAAAGACGGCATCCGGTCGCGAGAGAGATTTGCTCCGAGCTCAACAGGCTGAAGTCAACGCGATTTTATCGAAGCGAGGAAATGATCCTTTAGAATGCTGGGTGATTCTTGCTTCGGGTTACTTAGAAAAGTGGGAGAAAGTACAGGATTTATTAGGGTTTCACGGGATTACTGAGGAGGCTTTGCAAGAAGCTCGCAGCGTCTTGGGGCAACTCAATCGGCTTCGAAAGAGTCTGGATGTCCTGATTTTTTCAGGAGTCGGGCGATTGCCACTCAGTTCATGGACCTGGAGTATTCTAGAATCCCGTTTGCAGGACTTGAGTGCGGATGATTTACGTTCTTTTTATTTTCAAGAAATTGAACTGATTCAGGAAGTCGAACGAGTTTACGGAATGCAACATAACCTCGTTGACTCCGAAAGCGCAGATCTATCTTTAAGGAAGGTGCTCACCGATAGTTTACTTCGACGAATGCGTTATTTTGTCCGTCGCTCTTTCGTATCTCAATCGATGGCGAGTGTACCGGTTCGATTGGTGCAAGTCCCGCCCCTTTTCGGCATTTTTCGAGGATTTGTCGGCTCAGATTGCTCTTCCAAGGCTTCATTTCCTTATCCTAATGATCCGCAGGAGTTAGTGTTTTTTGTGGTGAACCCCAATCATCCAGATCGAATGAAGGGGTATGTGAGTGCCTCTCGAGTCCTAAGAGACGGCGCGCAGGCGCTTTATGTGCATACCATCAGCGGAAGTCATATCAGTGCGGGGGATGTCGAGCTCATTTTGAGGGGATTGGATCGTGTCAAGGAGAGGCTCGGAGCGAGTGCGATTTTAATTCCTAGAAAGGAAACGGCGCTTCGAATGATGAGTTTTTCGGCGATTGTGACCGTTTTTGAGTCGCATTTGAGGGGAAGCAGTCTGATCGAGTTTCAATACCCGTCCGCCCCGATTCGGGAGAAAATTGAAAGTTTTCGACCTCAAGAAAGCTATAACTTCGGGGATTATGATCATTCCTATCAGCATCGTTGGGCAGCAGAAGTCCGGTTCCCAGATCGAAACCTTGCCTCTCTTCGAGTGAAAGTTGATCTTGTCGAGAGTGACTTTTATGATCTTTCTGCACAATCAGAGTTGGACAGGGAGAGCTTATTCGAGTTTTTAATGGAGTCGCGACAAGGCGGCCAGGATGAAATTTTTCTGCGTCTGTTTCAGATTCCGAAGGTGCGCACTCTTTGGGATCCAAAAATGTTTGATGACCTGATTGCGATGACGCGGGGTGTGTCGACTCGTGCGGATGCAGAGTCAGTGGATACCTTGAAGGAGCGGATCGTTCACGAGATTCATGATCGGTTTAAATTGCCTTCAGAATACTTAAACTCTCATCAGCGGTTGCTTTTTCCGGGACTGCTGTATTGCACAAATGCTTTTGCTGAGAGCGAGGTTGAAAATACCGCTGAGTTGATCGTCGAAGCCCTGAAGAAACGAGGCTTTCAGGCTGAGGGTTTCCCGTGGGAATTGATTCGGACTCAATTGAGTGAAGGTAGTTTAGGAAAGACCCGGGCTTTTCAGCGACTCTATCGCCAGCTGGCAGAGGGGTTGAGGAGTAGTGCAGCGTCAGACGTGATTTTTGCCGCAGAGGCGGTTCGCGAGGTAATTTACGTCAATGACGAGATCATTGCGGGACTGATCAGCGGGCTTGAGCGAACCGATGTATTGCCCCTTCAAGTAGGTCCCCTGCGAAGGTCGGTCGTGATGGCGATTAGTCGGGTGAGTCCAAGGACCCACGCATTGGCAGATGCTCTATTAGCGGCCGCAAAGGCGGAAAAAAATTCGACAATCATGAATATGATGGGTCGAGTTCTTTCGAGATTTACGTCGGATTTTGCGGAACAGCGTCGGCATTAGTCCTTTTTGTCTCAGGAAGAGAGCTCTTGAGCAAGTTGCAGCAGATCTTGTGAAACTTGCTTTTTTACTCCAATGACTTTGCTGAAGGGGACGAGAGCCACCTGGCTGTTTTGGATGCCTACCATAGCACTTGATTTGCCAGCCATGAGGTAGGCAACGGCCGATGCGCCGAGCACGGAAGCAAGGACACGGTCATGTGCGGTTGGTGTACCGCCCCGTTGCGTGTGGCCGAGAATGCAGACTTTGGCCGGGTGTCCACTTTGGCTAAGTTCTTGGGCAAGGCGTGCAGATAACCCAGGTTTTTGACCTTCGGCGACGACGATGATGCTGCTGGTTTTGCCCCGTCGAATTCCGCGATCGATTGTTTCACAGATATTCTGAATCGATTGTTTTCGCTCGGGGATAATAATCGTTTCAGCTCCACCCGCCATACCGACTTGAAGCGCGATGAAGCCAGAGCTGCGACCCATGACTTCAACCAGAAAGGTGCGATCGTGGGAACTTGCGGTGTCTCGAATGCGGTCAATCGCTTCGATGGCTGTGCTTACGGCCGTATCAAATCCGATCGTGTCGTCGGTCTGGGCGATGTCATTGTCAATAGTACCGGGCACGCCAATGACCGGAAAATCGTTCTCCTTTTCTAGGAGGTGAGCCCCCGTGAAAGAGCCGTCTCCGCCAATAACCACTAAGCCTTCGAGGCCTTTTTTTCGAAGAATTTCGGCAGCTTTTTTGCGAGTTGATTTTTTAAAAAAAGCCTCGCATCGGTCGGTTTTGAGTAAGGTACCACCGCGCTGGATGATATTCGCAACGGAGGTGGCTTCGAGTGGAATCATTTGCTCGTCGAGGAGTCCGCTATAACCTCTTAAAATTCCGTGGACCTGGCATCCATGAACAATGGCATATCTGACAACTGCTCGAATCGCAGCATTCATGCCGGGTGCATCGCCGCCACTCGTGAGAACTCCAATCGAGGAGTATTTTTTTCGAGCCTGAATCGTAGGAATCTTTAACATGATGTTCCCTCGGGAATGAGACTCCGACCGGTTACCTCGGAAGGGATGTCTAAATGCATGAGTTGGCAGAGCGTCGGCATCACATCGCTCAATCCCCCGTCACGAAGCGCGACGCGAGATGTTTGAGGTGCAATGACGGAGTTAGGCGCAATCCAGATTGCAGGCACTGGGTTGAGTGTATGCTGGGTGTGGATTTGCCCGTTTGAGTCACACATCTCTTCTGCATTGCCATGGTCGGCAGTGATGAGGACGTGGTAACCTGATTTTTCGGCGGCTCCGACGACCTTGGATAAACAGCGATCAAGAGTCTCGATCGCCCGCACCGTGGCCTCATAGTTGCCCGTATGTCCAACCATGTCCGCATTGGCAAAATTCATAAGAATGAAGTCGTATTTCTGTTGAAGAATTCGCTGAGTCGCTTGATCTGCGACTTGGTCTGCGCTCATTTCTGGCTTTTGGTCGTAGGTTTCTACTTCTTTTGGCGACGGGATGAGGATTCGATCCTCTCCAGTGAAAGGAGTCTCGCGGCCGCCGTTGAAAAAGAAAGTCACGTGAGCGTACTTCTCCGTTTCAGCGATCCTGAGTTGGGAGAGATGGCGTGCTTCGATCCACTGTCCAAAGATGTGATCTAGGTTTTGGGGTGTGAAAGCGATCTGTGCTTGAGTGATTTTGGCATCATATTGAGTCATGCCTGCAAAGGAGCTGGGTGTGAAGCCCCTCCCACGCTGAAATTCACTAAAGGTGGTCTCCGTAATCGCCCTTGTGATCTCGCGCGCTCGATCGGAGCGATAGTTAAAAAAGATCACGCTGTCCCCGTCCTGCATCGCGGCTTGAGGAGCAAGGAGGACCGGTTCTAAAAATTCATCCGTTTTTCCATTTTGATAGGAGGCTTCGATGACTTGGAGAGGAGAAAGTGGAACTGCGGTCGTTTGGCCGGTGAGAGTGAGGTAAGCTCGCTCCACTCGTTCCCAGCGATGGTCTCGGTCCATGGCCCAGTATCGACCCATCAAGCTGGCGAGAGTCGCGCAAGTGCCTGGATGAGTTTCACTCGGGTGAAAGGTCGGGTGGCGAAGGAGTTTTTGCAGGAAGTCCGGTGATGATTGAGGAGGGGTGTCCCTTCCGTCGAGAAATGCATGAACGCTCACCTTTGGGACTTTCATTTCCACGCAGAGATCGAGAAGCGCGAGCAGGTGATCGATGTGGCTGTGGACGCCTCCGTCAGAGAGAAGACCCATCAGGTGGACGCGTCCCGATTTTTTGGCTCCCGCTTCTAAGGTCTTTCGCAGGACGGGGTTTTTAAAAAATTCTTGGTCTCGGATAGATTTTGAGATCCGCGAGAGGTCTTGGTAAATGACTCTGCCTGCGCCCAGCGTCATGTGGCCTACCTCGGAGTTGCCCATCACTCCTGCGGGGAGTCCCACTGCCTCACCATGTGTGATGAGTTGAGAGTGAGGATATTTCTTCATGACTTCGTGAAAAAAAGGCATCCGTGCATTTTTAATCGCATTGAAGGGTGAATCCTTTCCGATTCCGAAACCGTCTAGAACTATCAGAATGGCGCGATGACTCATGGTAGAACCCTCTGAGCTAGGCTACAGCGAAATTTTTGGAGTGACAAGGATTTTAGATGTGCCCTGTGAGTGGCGAACTAGGTTCCACTGTTGTGGTAAGGATGTCCTTTCAGAATGCTATAAGCCCTGTAGATTTGCTCCAGGAGTACGATGCGGGCAAGTTCGTGGGGAAGGGTTTGTGGCCCGAGGCTCAGGCGGCCGTGAGCCTTTGCCCGAACTGCCTGTGAAAAACCCAGGCTGCTTCCAATACAAAGAGAGATTGCTGCGGTGCCGGAGCTTTCCCACTCTTTGACTTGCTGAGCCCAGCCTTCTGAATTTTGCGTCTTTCCCAATTCATCGAGTAGAAAAAAAAGGTGACGAGCTTTAGCGACGTGATCGAGTCTCTCAAGTAAAATCTCGCCTTCTTTTTCTTGAATTCGAGTTCTAGTGGCCGCAGATTTGTTGGGTACACTGAGGGGCTTGAGCTCGATTTCCTGAATCGACGTCCAAGTACTCGTAATTTTTTTGTAGTAATCAGCAGCCTCTCGAAGACCTGGGGTCTTCAACTTGCCAAAGGTCATGATGAAGAGCTGCATGGGCAAAGGGTCTAATTGAGACGACTCGCCCCTGGTCCGTAAAATTCAGCGGGAATTTTAACGCGGGGTGCGTCCGCCCAAAGATTCTCTAGGTCATAATACTCTCGGAGAGCATCCAGGAAAATGTGGACGAGGACATCGCCGAAGTCCATCAGTACCCATCGACCATCCGAGTATCCTTCCGAAGAAAGGAGCTCATGGCCTTGTAAAGTCATTGAGTTTTTCACAGAGTCGGCGATTGCTTGGACCTGACGGTCCGACATCCCGCTACAGATGACAAAGTAGTCGGTAAATCCGGAGATATCAGTCAGGTTGAGAACTTGAACGTTCTCCCCCTTCTTGTCGATTGCTGCTCGCGCGCAGGCGAGTGCCTTTTGGCACGAAGGATTTTCATTCATGGATAATTCTAATTCATTTACGGTTCGTTCTTGATTCATTAAGTCCACATATACCATAGAGTTGATGAAGCTTCAAATAAGCCTCGACTTCCGGGAGCAGCGAAGAGGCCGGCGGAGAGCCTGTTTTGGTGATTTCGTGCCGAATTTCAGTTGACGAGAGGCAGGGTGCTTCGGTCGGCACAGTCTGAATAAAAAACCGGGATCCCCGAATTTTCCATACGTCCGTTTGGGCTGCCTCAATTAATCCACTTGCGCTCCAGGTTTGAAGGGTTTGCAAGGCGACTTCCTGGCCGGATGGCTTTCTCTGGAGCACAATCCAATGACAGAGGCTCAAAACTTCAGGAAAGCGATGCCAGTTGGGGAGGTTTTGGAGCTGATCGGCGCCGAGCACGAAAGCCAGTTGAGGATATTGAGCCCGAAGTTCTTGGAGCGTATCAAAGGTGT
>CAINWE010000431.1 GCA_903854365.1 Oligoflexia bacterium | reverse complement strand
AGAATCCAGTTAGACGTCCCCGCAGAAGATTATTTTTTAGGCTCCTTTGAGGTGAATTCAAATAAATCGGGAGGGTTCACCGAACGAACCCTCGAGGATGATCTGGATATTTACATCCAAATTCATCCAGGGAAGTTTTCTGATCTAGCGGCCGGACTCTATCGCTATCAAGGGCAGAACCTGGAAAAAGTATCCCAAGAGATGATTCTACGGAGGCAGGTCATTGCCATCAATCAAGAAGTCTATCATCGCGCATCCTTTGGGGTCACCTTAATCAGCCGAGCAGGTCGAGAGTGGATCAGTTTTCTTCAGCTCGGGAGGAAGCTCCAAAAATTACAAATGAACGACCTAAAAATTGGGCTTATGCCTTCAGGGTATAGCTCAAAGAGTGGTCACAACCTGCCCTCAGCAGACAGAATTCAAAATATCTTAGGTAAGCAACAGGGTCCCTCTTATTTTTTTCTAGGAGGTGGCATCAGCGATGAGCAGGTGAAAAGTCGAGGTATGAAGGAAGATTCCGTGCACATGAAGGGACCTGCTGAATTGATCAAAGAGGATCTCGTTGAGCGCCTGCCTGACTACATGATCCCGACCAAAGTGGTGATCCTAAACGCCTTCCCCCTGACCGCCAACGGGAAGCTAGATTTTGAGGCACTGAAGAAACTCCATGTAGAACCTGAAAAAAGACAGCTCAAGGTCCCCAAGACTGAAACAGAAAAAAATCTCGCTGAAATTTGGAAAACAAAATTAAGACGGGAAGATTTGTCGATTCAAGACAACTTCTTCGAGCTCGGAGGAAACTCTCTGACTGCCGTGAGTCTGGTGAGCCAGGTGAATCGGCACTGGGGGGCTGCGCTCCCCATCCAGGTGCTCTTTGAGGCTCCTACCATCGAAAAACTCGGTGCAAAAATCGATGCGCAAAAGCGGGAGCAGTCTTCACGAATCGTTCCACTCCAAAGCGACGGTGCAGGTCGACCGATCTACTGTTGGCCGGGACTGGGTGGATCCTGCATGAACTTACGCCTCTTGGCGAAGAAAGTAAGCAGCGACAGTCCCTTCTATGGCATACAAGCCTATGGATTAAATGAAAATGAGACGCCCTATAATACGCTCCATGAAATGGCCAAAGAAGATGTCAAACTCATCAAAGCGAAGCAACCCCATGGCCCCTATACCCTCTGGGGATACTCATTCGGCGCAAGGGTAGCATTCGAGGCGGCTTACCAACTTGAGCAATCGGGTGAGACGGTGGAAAGTCTCGTTTTGTTGGCACCAGGGTCCCCGGTGATTTCTGGCCTAACGACAGGATCAGCAAAGAGCTGGGCTTCGTCTCAGTGCGGCGAGTATGCAGCTATTCTGTTTTCTGTATTTATGGGTAGTATTTCCGATCCACTCCTAGAAAAGTGCCTCGCCACAGTGGATAGCGAGGAGAGTTTTCAAAATTTTATTACGCAGCACCAATCAATACTCGATGCCGAATTTGTCAAAAGAGTCATGACTATCGTGTCTCAAACCTATGAATTTAAGGTTTCGGATTTGAAGAGTAGAACACTCCGCGCGCCCATCACGATCCTGAGTGCCTCAGGCGATAGTGATTCCTTCCTTGAAAATACATCAATCAATGAATCAATGGACCTGCACTCAGTGCAACTCGTTTGCGATCATTACACTCTTTTAAAGTTTCCAGGAGTGGAAGAGATCAAAACTTTGATGAAATCGGGATGCATTAAAACATTGAGATCTACTCCTCACTTCAAATCGATCTGGCTGGGTCACTCTTTAGGAGGAATTCATGGGAAAAAACCTGTAAAAAGTCGGCATC
The DNA here is from genome assembly GCA_903854365.1 of Oligoflexia bacterium. GTDB lineage: Bacteria > Bdellovibrionota > UBA1018 > UBA1018 > UBA1018 > CAINWE01. The sequence continues at coordinate 138 of CAINWE010000431.1, read as the reverse complement.
ACTTGGAATTAAGTATCTATTAGAAATGGAAATAAAAATGAAAATATTAAATAATGGATTAGCATTGGCGCTAGCGATCACCGTAAATAGCACACTAACTTTTGCTGAAAAAATTGATAAACTTGCTTGGGTCCATGT
>CAINWE010000430.1 GCA_903854365.1 Oligoflexia bacterium | reverse complement strand
TCGATAATAAAGTTCAGCGTAGGCTAAAGTTGCCAGAACCCATGGATTGCCGGGATGATCTCCTACGGTGACTCCATCATAGATATCCTCTGGATATCGACCAATGGCCGTACCCAAGGAACTATTGTGATTCACCGGATAAAGACCATGAAACGCTTCACGAAGCTTCTCCGCCGTGGCCACCACAAAATCACTCCCAGGTGAAAAAAACGAGTCGCCCCGACTCCCATGAAGCACACCGAGAATCACTGCCACATCCAATCCACTCACCTTTCTATAATTCCCTCCGGTCCAATTCAGCGTCTCGACCAAATAGCCTCGACCAGCATCCCAGTATTTCGGAATTTCAACCTCAATCGCTTGCGCTTGAGCTCGATACCAAGCAGCTGCCTGAGCGTCGCCCAGCCTGTCTGCCAAATCTGCTCCATCCAAGAGTGATCTACGCTGCACCATCTTCGTATAAAAATGATCACCTTTACTCTCTTCCCAGAGATCAAAGCAATGATCCCGCCAATAATGAGACACAAACTCTAAATCTCGCTTAATCAGCGAATGCCCGGGAAACAACCCATCGTAAAGCTTGGATCGAATATACTCCTCGTGTCCTCCCTGAGCTAAAAGCAGCTTTGCAAACCGGGTGAGCGTGATCGCCCTGAGCGCTGGGCCATCATTTTGAGGACGGCCCCACTCCCCAGTGAACGCAGTGCCATCCATATTGAACTTCGGCTCACCCTCACTTCCCGAAAGATTCGGGGTGTCCTGGTTCATCCTCGAAAAATCAATATATTGATCGAGGACTTTGAAAAGAAAATCGCGGTCCCCAGACGAAGAAGAACGAGCATACCGATCCATGACCACACTCATCACCAGCGCAGAATCACGAACCCAGTGAAAAAAATAATCAGGATCTTGCTTCGACGGCGAGGCCGCTACCGAGCCTAAAGCCGCCCCTGGAGGAGAAACATTCGCAAACAATCCCTCGGTGGATTTGACCAACTGTCTTTCAATCCACCGATCCAAATCGGAGAAGGCTTCAACGCTCTGAACATGCCCCCCGCGAGGACTCCGCACGAGACGAGAGGCACTTGCCATCTTCGCCTTAACACCCTCAGATCCCTGCTCTTGCGTACACCCTAAGACCCACACACTCAACGAAACGACTGCAACCATCCCTTTTAAGAATGCGCCCTTCATCACAATTCCCCCTGCCCAGACATTTCTGAAGCTACCTAATTTATAGAATTGAACGATTCGGTTTCCAAGGAAAATCAAGAATTTAAGAACGTTTTTTTACCGGCGGACTCTTAAGATCCGAATCTCGAGAAGATTTCCCGCATGAAGGGAATCAAACGAGAGCGCTTGGAGTTGAATGCAGTCGCAGTCCGACTCAGCCTCAACACCCCTAAATTAACCAAGCGCTCTCTCCCCGCCCAAACCATAAGAATAAAATTCATAACAAAGCACTAAGTGCTGCAGCACTAATGGAATATCACTAAATTAGTTTATTACCAACAAAATCGGGCTCATTTTTAAATTTAATTCAAAAATATCGAAATTAAGGTTGCGTCATAAATTCTATAAAAAATTCAAAATTTATTAGGTAAATCCGATATTCAAAACATGACTATGGTTCGAATTATTTACACAAGTGCGTTCAAAGCCGGAATTGATCATTCCGAAATCAACAAAATCCATGCCACTTCACACGCAAACAATGTCAAATGGCAAGTGACTGGAATGCTCTGTTTCGGTAGTCGAAAATTCTTACAATGCCTCGAGGGTGATCGAGACCGAGTGAACGCCCTGTTTCAAAAAATTTCTCGAGATCCACGACATGAAGAAATCACGATCTTAAAGTATGATTCGATCCACGAAAGAGAATTTGATCGATTCTCTATGAAACTCATCCTCCTCACAAAAGCTGCAAACAAAGCTGTAGCTCGGTTCTCAGGCACTGAAACTTTTGACCCTTACCTCATGAGCGGAGAGACAGCACTCAGAATGATGCTATCGCTGCGCGAACATATCCCCACAGACCCCCCCGAAAATAAGACACCCAAGCCGGCACCCACCTGATTTGCGAATCAGCGCCAACCCCCAGGCAGTCGCACCACCCCAAGGTAGCTAAACGACTTTTTCTCACCTGTGCACTTGACTTAAATACTTGAAACGAGTAATCACCGTCTTCTTGTTTTTTTATTCACGCAATTTTGCATAAATAGTCAAAACAAAACTCACTTAAACTGGGAGAACAGGTTGCACACTCGAGCGCTGAGTTTTTTAATCATTTTGATCTTATCTCTCTTTACGTCGGCCACGGCCTGGCCTGGCCAAGAGGAAGACTCGCCTACAGAAAACAACATCACCCGCACTGCAATGGAGGACGAGCCCGGGGCCGGATGGTTAGGGCTTTGCACTTTTAGTACACAAAAATCTTTGCTGACCACCGCCGTGGAATTTCCCGCAGAGAACGCCTCAGTACGAATGCAAGCCCATGCCCAAACTCACTTTCTTCAAGCCTGCCAGTCGATCTATCGCCAGGAGGGCATCGCTGGCTTTTACCGGGGCTGGGGTCCAGCCTACTGTCGCACCTTTGCCAAAAACCTCTACCAATGGTCGCTCATTCAGGGTCTGCAAAATCAGCCCAGCTTGACCCAGTTGAATGAGATCGACCCCTCAAAAAATCTCAAAAACTGCGCCATTGCCGTCGCCGTTGCCTGCGTGGACACGACGGTTTTAGCCCCCGTAGAAAAAATGAAGGTACAAACGATTCTTAACCTAGTCCCGACTCCGACTGGAGCTGACTTAGCTCTCGCGGCCAACTATCCGAACGAACCCTCCTCTAGAACGACCTCCCCTCAAAGACTTCTCAAAAAATGGCTCAGATCCAATCCATACCAAGGATGCAGCCCTTTTTACGCGGAACAACTCCTGGGATGGAGCCTCTTTCTCGTCGGCCAAAACGAAGGGAGAAGACTCGCAAACCATTACTTCGGAGAAAAGCACGAGGCTACTTACCTCCCTGTTCTCGGACTGATTCTCGGGAGCCTGGAGACTGCCTTAGTCCTTCCTTTTGCTAATATCCGAACAAAAATGATTGTAGAGCAGCAAAACTGGAACGGACCAGAACTCCGGGATGCGATGCAAAAAATGGGCACCCAAGGACTCTACTATGGCTGGAAACCTGCCCTTTTGAGATCCGTGATTGCTGGCGTTTGCGATGTGGCCTTCATGGCGTATTATGTGGATGCCCACAAACCGAAACCACAAAGCGCTATCGAAGAGCTAAGGTAGGACCCATGATCGACTCGAACAAGAGGCGGGAAGCCATTCAAGCTCTCATCAAAAATCACGCCATTGAAAATCAGCAACAGCTCGTTGAGCTTCTCTGGACCGAGTACCAAATCGAGACCAATCAATCGATGATCTCCCGAGATATCCGCGAGATGGGCATTGTGAAGAAAAAGATCAAAGATCAGCTCGCCTATGAGCTCAGCGAAGTCGATGTGACCCGAGAAATCACTAGACTGTCAGTCGTCAGCATCCGCAGGAACGAATCTCTCATTGTCATCAAAACCGTCGGAGGACTCGCCTCTTTCGTCGGAGATCGAATCGACACGCACGAACAAGATCTTGAAATTTTAGGCACAGTTGCGGGAGAAAACACGGTCTTCGTCACGCCTCGCTCTACGCGAACGATCACCAAAACCTACGAGCTGGTTTGTCACCTCCTTGGATTTAAGAACACGTCGGACTCAGATACCTAGCTACGCATCAGACGGGGGAGCAGTGTCAAAACCCAAGTTACTCAAACGCTCAAAAAAAGTCAGAATATCAATTGGCTTACGGAAAATCGAAAATTTACCGGATTGCCCGATTTTCTCCAAAATTTCGCCCACACCTGCAGACTGAAGCGCCGGATCAAAAACCACAACGGCAGCTTTTACAGTCGGATCTTGGTTCAGTTTCTTCAAATATTGGGTCCAAATTGCCACCTCAAGACCATCTAAATCCAAAATCAAAATATCAGCAGTCAAAGTCGAAGCTTTGGCAAACTCAATCAGAGTGACTGCCCCCAAGGCAAAATCTGTGAACATCTTTTTTAAGAAACTCGAAAAATTCTGATCTTTTGAAAAGATGCTCACCTTGCGCTGCGCCAGGTCACGACCTGAATCCCCACGAGAGGCTCGGGTCAACCAAGAGGCCCCTCCCCCAGACTCGTTCGCAAACGCTTTAAATACGTCTCGCATCGAAATCACACCCGTGAGGATCGTTCGCTTTTGAGCAGCATCCGTCAAAGTCACGGGAACATGCCTAAAATGATGCTTGAGCATAAACTGGGCTGCCTGATCCAATTGGGAAGCGTCCAGGGTCTTCACAGGAGCGGTCATCACCTGCCGAATCGGTCCCTCCCAGAGTTGCTTTTCCCGAATTTCACTGAATTTCACGAGCAAATCACGCTCAGTAAAAATCCCAACGAGATCTGCCTGACCATGGGCACTAATCACCAGGATCGAACCCGCCCGATTATCATTCATCAAATTAATGCACTCGGATAAAGGAGTATCTTCTCGAGTAATGAGGGCCGGCGAAGGGGTGATTTTCGATGCCATATCTTCTATTTTATTCGGATTTTAGTCTGATTTGAATCAAATTTAATTAAAATCAGTATTTAAATCAAAGTATTTTCCAGTAATTGGGCACTGAGATTGATTAAATATCCCGACCCTATTCGAATAATAGTTGTGCCGCACGAGGGCCAAAATGCGATCTCGATAAACCGGATATTTAAATTGATGACCTAGGAACAATCGGTAAATCTTCCCGTCGACCTCGATTTCGCGCTCTACGATTTTTTCAAAATAAGGTTCATACTCATTTAAATGCCGACCATGTCGCGTAAAAATCAAAATACTTTTGCCCGAAAGTTGGCGAAAATCCGTCAAAAGATCATCTTGCCGCCCAAACACTACCCCTTCTCCGAAAACGTGAATCCGCGCCGTTGACGTAGCTTCCAAGAGCGCCGCTTCGGTATAACCATCTGCCGCCAGGGCAAACTCAGGTTGATATGGCTCTAAAATTTGACTCAACTGAGGTGCCGCAAGATAAGTTTTTAGCCCCGGGTAGAGGGATTGACTGCTCCACGTTTCAACTGGCAACGATAACACGACCAGCACCGAGGCAGTCACCAGAGCGGTCCAAATCCCAGACCATCGAACGGCAGCCTGGAGATGCTTTTCTGACAAAAGCAGCGCGAGAATCACATATAAAAAAGAGTAAAACGAAAGCGTCCAATGAAAGCCCTGCCGGAATTGAAAAGAACAAACGCCCAAAATCAAAAGAGGAACTAAAAAACTTAAACTCGCTAAAACTCCAAGGGACTCTTGCAGAAGCCCACGTATTCGATTCCACGACAGAGCCATGAAAATGGCCGTTACCGGTCCAATCAAAATCAACTGAAACCTCAAATACTCGAGCACTTGATCAAAGCTCACCGTCGCGCCTACATTTCTACTTGAGGTATTGAAAACAAAATTAATCCAGCAATGTTTCGCGTTCCAATACAGATGGATCCACAAAAATGGCAAAGCTGAACCAAAGCCAATACCTAAAAGTATAAGCCGGTGCTTCACCCTCTTCTTGGTCAGAATTGGACTAAAAAAGTAGATCAACAAACTAAATATCAATAGGATAACAAAATACTTCGACAAAAACGCAAGTCCAAGACATGACCCTGCGCCGGCGGCCAAGATCTGACTCAGCTTCTGCCTCGTTTCGCTCAAAGCCCTGTGAAAGAAATAAAAACCCAGGAATGAGAAAAAAACCAAAGGAACATCCGTACTCAGGATCGGCAAAAGAAAATGAATCGGAGCCAAGAGGAACAAAATCCCGCCTAAATAGGCCCGGCGCTCCACCTCCAGACCAGGTCCTCGCCTTCGCAGGATATCCACCAAAAAAACCCCGAGCACAGAACTGAGCAAAATCGCCGGGAGCCGCAAAATCGCGCGGTGCGTCCCAAAAATCCGCATCACCGCCAACATCCAACCTATCATTGGCGGCTGATCATAATACCCCAGAGCCGGGTACTTACCCCACATCACGTAATACGCCTCATCCCCCGTAAGCGGCACCCTCAGCGCAATCCCAAGCTTGACGCAGAGCGATAAACCACTCACCCACCAAAACGCGGCTTTCCACTTCGCAGACCGTTCGTTGGAATCCATAAACCCTAGACTTTACATCGACTTGCAAACTGACCCAAGGGATTTTGTGCGAAGATGCTTGATCAAGAGACAGCTGCCTTCTTGAGGTAAGCCGCCGCCTCTACCCGACTTAACCTCAATTGCGATGTCTCCATTAGCAATAAATGCGCATGGGTGTGTATTTTTGGACGCATTGAACTTCACTCATTGAATTGATATACTTAAATTATGAAGAAATTAAATTTTATTGTCATGATCTGTAGGGAGTGATTAATTCTGTCAGGGATTCAAGCCGCTTTTTTGTCTAAACTGACACACTCTTCGGTCTCTTTTTTCGCCTCTTGAGGCTTAAAGGGGGATGGCCCGTTTTCATAGAGCCAAGCTTCAAGG
>CAINWE010000429.1 GCA_903854365.1 Oligoflexia bacterium | reverse complement strand
TGCTGAGCGACGGTAAATCACTAAGTCATCTACGATGCCGCCGTCCTGCCGACACATGACGGTGTACTGAGCTTGGCCAACGGCGAGCTTAGATACGTCATTAGTGACAAGAAAGTTTAAAAACTCTTCAGACTGAGGGCCTGAAACTTTGATTTCTCCCATGTGACTCACGTCGAATAGACCGGCTGCACGTCTGCAAGCGAGGTGCTCATCCATGACTCCCGAATATTGGACCGGAAGCTCCCAGCCTCCAAAATCAATCAGCCTGCCCCCAAGTTTTTGATGTTCCGAATAGAGCGAAGTTCTATGTAACATGCTTCTACCTTTACACTTTTCATATGGGGGAGTCTTCTAAAAATTAGGCGTCTTCACTCAGCCGTTTCAGCTCAGAGTTGCGCCCGTTGTTCAGCTGCTAAGATGGTGTTTCGCATGAGAATGGACAACGTCATAGGTCCGACTCCTCCAGGAACAGGGGTAATTGCTGAGGCGATAGGAGCCACTTCATCGAATCTAACGTCGCCACAGAGTTTCCCATCAGAATTTCGATGAATTCCAACATCGACGACTACAGCTCCTGGCTGAATCTCAGCAGATCCTATTAAGCCGGGTTTTCCTGCGGCAATAATGACGACTTCAGCTTCTCGGGTCAGTTTTCCCATATTGGGGGTCTTGCTGTGGCAATGAATGACGGTTGCATCTGAATTTAACAAAAGAGTAGCCATTGGCTTCCCCACAATAGGACTGCGTCCTACAACGCACACAAGCTTCCCTTGCACCGAGATCTTGTAAAATGCAAGGAGCTCCATAATTCCCGAGGGTGTACAGGGTTGTAAGGTCGGAATGCCAAGAACTAATTCGCCCGCGTGCAGGGGGTGGAATGCGTCAACGTCTTTACTGGGGTCGATCCAGTAGAGGACTTCTTCTTCGCGGAATGATTTAGGGAGTGGTCTTTGAATGAGAATGCCATCTACCAAAGGGTCCTCGTTGAGTCTTTGCACTTGCTCGCGGACATGAGTTGGTATTGCATTTGCCGGAAATAAAATCGTTTCGTGATCCATTCCCAAACGAGTGGCAAGCTCGCCCTTTCTTCGAGTGTAAATTTGACTGGCAGCATCGTTCCCAACGAGGACTACCGAGAGTTTTGGAGGGCGATTGTGAAGCTGCCGAAATCCGTCGACACGCTTTTTCACTTCACCTTGGATTTGATTAGCCACAGGCGTGGCAAATAGTTGGCACATGCTTGGACTCTGGTTTGGATTCAAAGGTTCTCTGCTAATGATCACAGAATCTCGTCCTGCGTCAAGGGGCATAAATGGCTGCTTCCATTCTTCTGGAGCTCCCGACTCCTGGTGGATGGTCTTCCATTGGCTGGGAAAAAATTTCCGAGTTCTAAAAATAAAAATGTATTTATATTTTGTTTATATTTTACGATAAATTTAGTTTATTCTTTAATAAGGTCGTTTTTTATCGGAGGTTTTTTTGGCAAGTGGAATGTGGACTGCAGCAGCAGGAGCGGCAGCTCAGGCGCAGAATTTAGATTTGATTGCTAGTAATTTAGCAAATTCAGAAACTGCGGCTTTCAAGAAGGATCTGCCCACATTTAAAGAGTATTTAGCTTCTGCTGAGCGAACAAAAGTTGCGCAAGATATCCCGCGGGGTCCGGTGAGGGACAAGGACCTCTACCCAATCCATGGAAGAGACCAATCCTACGTGATCATGGATGGGACGCACATTAGTCATAAACAGGGCCATTTGAGGGTGACTCACAGCCCTTTAGATATCGCAATGGAAGGGCCTGGGTTCCTCGAGGTCAGCACGCCCACAGGAACACGGTATACCCGGGATGGCGCTTTGAAAATTGCTGTAGATGGCCGCCTCGTTACTCGCGAAGGCTA
>CAINWE010000428.1 GCA_903854365.1 Oligoflexia bacterium | reverse complement strand
GATGCAGAGAAAGAGAAAATACTCCATGAGCTCAGTCTGATTCAATCCACCATTCATGCGGAATTAGAGATTCAAGAGGGACAAGAAGTTTATTCTTGGATAGGGTGGAAAACGGCATTTTTTACTGCGCTCGGTGCCGGGGTGGGATTAGCCTCGATGTTTACTTCTGACCTGGAGACCGGTAATCCCACGATTGACCAGCAAGTTGCATGGAGCATGTATGGAATCTTATCGGCGAGTGGTTTGGGTTTAATTGGTTCCATTTATGAGGGCATCCATTGGAGTCCTGATCGCTATCGTAACGAACGCACTTGGCGGGAGCAGCTCATTTCGGTCGGGCCCAAAATTGATCTTCATTTGCACGAATATTTTGATCGGCACCGGAATCATAATTCGAGTGTTTTTCCTTCGCTCCCTTATTATACGATCCTTTTGAATCGAGTGGCTTCTGAGCTGGGTCAGAGTGTTTTTTTTGGTTCGGGTACTTCAGAGCAGGCTCCTGGTGGAGTAGGCGGAGATGCGGTCGCAGTGCAGATCGAGAATTCGGCGATTCCTCAGGTTTCTCTTCAAAATCGAGACTTGAAAGATTCTGATTTGATGAACCTGAGTAGTCGTGGATTTGATCAAGCTGTGAAGAAGCTCTGTGACGAGAGCAGGCAGTATCCGTTTTCACTCTGGACTCAGATGGTGCTACGGCGCCTGTTTTTCATGTCTTTACAAAGGCGAGCAGGCAATTCCTTGGTGTTTTTAATGAATTCATCCTTAAGGAATATTACCCATACTTTTGATAGGTATTTTGAGAAGGCATTTCTCTTGGGAGTTGATCAGGGAAATCTCGAGCTCGTTCGGGTGTTTGTCAGAGAGAGTCAGTATCTTGATTTTTCCGATCATTTTTCTCATGTCTTAACGCGCGCTCAAAGGTTGGCCGCAAAGCGGAATCAGCCTGAAGTGATTCAGTTGCTAACTGATTTCGCGAGGAGAATGGAGATGCGGCCTGTGAGGCCTGCAGTTATTCGCCAAACCGCTTCCCATGATCGAGATACTGAGCGGACTGTTCACGGTTCCTTAGCTTTGCTGAAAGCGAGATATCGAAAAAAATATTCTGAGGTCTTTTCAGAGAGCCGAGGGTTTGCGACATCGATCCTCTGGATGATGCGGTCGAGGATTGATGATCTCACAGCTCGGAAAAAATTGACTGTGACTCAGTCTGTTGCCTCGAAGGCACTTTTGAGTAGAATTGAACAGCCTTTTGATTCTCACAGTCCGGACTATGATCCGACCCATCTTTTTTTCTGGAATACGGAGGCAAAGCAGCAAAATACACAAGAGATGCTCAAAATTGCCTACTTGGCTTTAGAGGATGAAGTCGCTTTTGAGCAAAATACGGGCAAAAAAATGACCTCTGAGGATCGAGATGATAATTGGTCCGCCTGGGTCTTAAATGCTCTGTATGACGGTGAGCATGCCTATCATATCGATCAGGGGCGTAATCCGGCTCGACTCAATTTTAAGTCACTTGCTTCGTGTGTTGCTGGCGTAGATCATCGAATCATTCATGGTTTAACGGGTCTCCACCCGGATGTAAAAATTGCCGCAGGCTCAGCTGAAAAGGAGAACCTTCTGACCTGGAGCCGGGCTCAAGAGCGGTTTAAGGAGCAAAAAAAGGCGCGTTTTTATAACTCGGTCTTCGAGGAGTTGATCGACGAATGGGTTCAGAAGAAAGCGCCGGCCAAGTTCGAGGAGTTGACTCGGGGCTCACGGGCTCGCGTGGCCCCGGCTCCACAGCCGTCGGCACCCGCAGCATTACTTTCGAAAGACGCTGTCATCAGGGATTATCAGAGCTTCGTGGTTCAACGTGGGCAAGAGCTTTTCGGAGTTGCTATTTTGCAGTCCGATGAACTCAAGACAATTCTTGAAACCATCGAGGATCACTCGGACCGCCTTTTCAAAGCGCTCGCTGCAGCGAACGTAACTCTTTCGGATTGAGAGACGAGGGAGGCTATAGGCCGTCCTGGTGGTCAGCTAGCGGAAGCACTTCGATGCCACCTAAGGCCCGGCCTTGGCTAAAAAGAAGTCAATTCGGGCGCCTTCCATAAAAAAGCGGCCGCGGGTCTCATACAGCGGTGGGGTGAGGGGTCGGAGTTGTTCAGATCGGGTCACAAAGCTCCAAAGAGTGGGTTCTGTCCGACTAAAATCATCAGGATGAGAGTTTGCCCAGGCGGGTAGGTAGTCTCGGGCCCGCGGAGGGATGATTTTTGGAAATTCTACTTTCTTGAATTGAAACGCGTGGGCTCGAATGACATAGTGAACCTGAACGGATCGATCGAGTGACCTGTGGGGCTCGAGTTCCTTGAGTTCTTCTCGTTCGACGAGTCGCAAGAGATCCTCTTTCCAGGATCGAGTCCAGGCGTCCACTTGTTCTTTCGAGCCTTGGACGAAGAGTTGGAATGGGAGTTCCTGAACAAACTGGTTGGGTTGAGGTCGGAAAAAATGGTCTCCGACGCGATGAGTTTTGGGCATGGGAGGGTGTGACTCAGGGGGAGTGGGTAGGATTACGATCCGGCTCACGGAGAGTTTTGCTTCTTTGGCGCTGTTCAGGAGTTCTTTTTTGAGATCGCTCAGGCGCGGAGAAAAAGGGATTCTTTCGTAAATCTTCAGAGCAGAGATCGTGCGTTGCTGTTTTGCGAGGTCGGCTTGGTCGACCTTTTTGTTTCGAATGAGTAGGTCAAACTCATTATATAAATTTTCAAGATGATATCGAAGAGAACGTCGTTGGGTATCAGAAAGGGATTGAGGAAAAGCAGGAGTTGCTGCAAACGCTAACGCGGTTGCTAGGCAGTAGAAGAAAAGTTTTTTCAAACTCATAAAATGCGCCCCCTCGCGCAGATGGGTTCACTCGGTCTCCCTCTTTTTTAGTCGTGAAATTATGGCAGTCAATTTGAATCACCTCAATGCACAGCAGCGCGAAGCTGTACTTCACCCGCTCGGACCCTTGCTTGTCTTGGCGGGTGCTGGGAGCGGCAAGACGAGTACGATGGCTTACCGCATTGCGCACCTCATTGCCGAACGTCATGTGCCGGGGCATGCCATTTTAGGCCTTTCTTTTACGAATAAAGCTGCTTTAGAGTTGCGCGAGCGGGTCGTTCGCTTGGTTCAAGAAAGCGCCGGCAGGCGCGCGGCCAAGGGTCTGAAGATTTCTACTTTTCACAGTCTTTGTGCTCGGTTACTTCGAGCTCACTCGGATCAGATTGGCTTTCAGAATAATTTTACCATCCTAGACCAAAACGATCAGCTTGATGTGCTCAAGCAGGTTTTGAGAAATATTCGTCTCGACGATCGCAAATTTGATCCGCAGGTGATTCTTTTCGAAATTGGACAGGCTAAGAATCGATTCCTTTCGCCTGAACAGGCCGAGCAGTTTTTTCTCGAGTCCGGTCGTATGGCCTCGGATTATGCTTTGGCTGCGGCTGCTAGCTTTCCTCGATATCAGGATCAGCTCAAGGTTTTGAATGCCATGGATTTTGATGACCTGATTTTTCAGACAGTGCATTTGCTAGATACTCAAGAAGATGTTCGAGAGCAGTACAATCTCATGTTCCGACATGTTTTGGTGGATGAATACCAAGACACCAGTCCAGCCCAGTTTAAAATTTTAAAATTATTGACTCAAAGGCAGCAAAATCTTTGTGTCGTGGGTGACGATGATCAGTCCATCTACTCTTGGAGAGGCGCCGATCCTGCCCATATTTTAGAGTTTTCGAAGCATTTTCCGGAGGCCCATGTGGTTGCTTTGGAACAGAATTATCGGAGTACTTCGCGAATTTTAGAGGCAGCTAATAGTGTCATCGCAAAAAATCAGGAACGCTACCCGAAGAAACTTTGGTCGGACCGAGGTGTCGGGGAGCCTATTACGGATGTCGTTCTTGAGGAGGATCGAGCGGAAGCTGATTTTGTGGCTGAGGAGATTTTGAAGCGATGCCGGGAGCAGAACGCGTCTTGGAAGGATTTTGCCATTCTCTATCGATCTAATTCTCAGTCGAGAGTTTTCGAGGAGGCCTTAAGGCGGAATGCCATTTCCTACCATATTATCGGGGGACTTTCTTTTTTGGAGCGCAAAGAAGTGAAGGACGTCATGGCTTATTGGCGCTTAATTGTGAATTCGAAAGACGATGCTGCCCTTCGTCGAATTATCAATTGGCCGGGCCGCGGGATAGGAAGGGGTTCGATTGAGGCCCTAGGAGCCTTTGCTTTTGAGAACCAGGTGCCTATGTTCGATACCCTAGGTCAGGCGCGCGAACTGGCGCCGAAAACTGCTCCCGCGATTCAGGCTTTTCATGATTTGATACTCGGCCTTAAAAATGAGTTGGATTCATCTCCAGCCTCGCCCGAGGCAGCGGCGCAATGGGCGAGGCGTTCCCTGGAACGCATTCAGGCAAAAAAGGCGATCGAGGAAGAATGCGATGATCCAGTTCAGGCGGGGCGAAAATGGGAAAATGTTGAGGAGTTGGTTCATTCGGTGGGGCAATTCAAACTGACCTTAGAAGATCCGATTGAGGAACTCAATGCGCCGCCGGCAACCGGATCAGATCTCTTGCGAGAGTTTATAAATCGAATGACACTGGACGCGCAAGAAGCCGAGAAAGATAAAGATAAAGACGCAGAGACTGAGAAAAATCAAGTGACCCTGCTGACGCTTCATGGAGCTAAGGGACTCGAGTATCCAGTTGTGTTTTTGGTAGGGTTTGAGG
>CAINWE010000427.1 GCA_903854365.1 Oligoflexia bacterium | reverse complement strand
GCGGGGCAGCAGCGGTGGGGGCTACCATTCTTAATGGACCGCCGCTGGTGAGAGTTGGCAAAGGGATTCCTTTTTCGGTCAGGACCTCTTTTAGTTTAGCGTTTTCTTTCATGAGTTTACTGAGGTTGACCAGGTCGTCTTCGATGACTGAATACTCTTGGAGCCGGTTTTCAAGTTCGGCGTATTTAGCTTGGAGGGCTTTATAAACGTCGCTATTGACGGCCCCTTCTGCGCCGCCTCCCGCCTTCGCTGCTGCGATTGCTTCGTTAGCCTTTTGTTCGGTAGCAGCCTTTTCCTGGTTAAGCGTTGCAATTTGTTTGTTTTGGTCGTCAATTTTAAGTTGGAGAAAGGTGATTTGGGCTTGAGCATCGGCTGAGACGGCTGCTCCTGCTCCAGGAACTCCTGGGGAAGCGCTTATGCCATAGGCCCCTCGGTTGAGGGATGCGGGGGATACTCCCTTTTCGGCGAGAAGTCCAAAGAGTTGGGCTCGGAGTTGTTCAGCATTAAAGATCAGTTCGTTGAGGTAGGCTTTGACCGGTCCTGAGGGGAGATCTGCTTCAACAGCTCCGTAGCGTCGTTTGCGGAGAATCCAAAAGGCCGCATAGCTGCAGATCAAAAAAAAGATACCCCCCGCCTCGATGAGGAGCGCCTCGGGTGTGAACTGGGCAAAGATGTGTATCCAAGAGTTCATATCTTGTAATTGTAGAAATAGAGATGTCTAAAGTCTATTTAAAAATAGTCTTTTTGTAGGTTGATATTTGTTAGTTAGGAGAGGCCTGCCCTAAGTTAAAAGGAGTACTGATTGACCCTAGGATCCTATTTAACTCAGTTCTTTGAGTAGTGCTGGGTGCAACGCTTGATTAGAAGCGATGAGGGATTGGTCACCTAGGCGAAAGGGTTCACCGTTGAAGTTGGTCACTTTTCCGCCGGCTTCTTGGACAATGAGCGCTCCTGCTGCAACGTCCCAGGGAGAAAGATTTTGTTCCCAAAACGCGTCGAATACGCCTGCGGCTGTGTAGGCTAAATCGAGTGCAGCACTTCCAGGTCGTCTTACGGCTCGGGCGACCCCCGAGAGTTTCTGAAAGGCTTTCATTTCAGTGCGCAAGAGTTTGTCTTTTTGATAGGTAAAGCCTGTAGTCAGAAGTGAATTTTCAATTTTTATCGTGTTAGAAACGTGAATTTTTTGCCCATTTCGAGTAGCTCCTTTGCCTTGGCTTGCTAAGTAGGATTCTTGGAGAATGGGGTGGTAGATCGTGCCTGCCACGACTTTTCCTTCCCACTCGGCAGCAATGGAGACGCAAAACATGGGGAATCCATGCACAAAATTCGTAGTCCCGTCGAGGGGGTCGATGATCCACCTGCCTGGACAGCGTCCGGGCTGGGGTTCGGCCTCCTCAGTTAAGAAGCCAAAAAGGGGTAGGCCGCGGCTTAATATTTTGACGCATGCGCGCTCGGCTTCAAGGTCGGCATTGGTCACTAGCCCGGCGCCTGGTTTTTCCGAGATTCTGAGTTTGCCTCGGTAGTGGCGCCTCAGGACCTTTCCTGCTGCTTCAGCAGCATCGAGAATAAGTTCTTGGATCTGAGATGTCGGGGGTTGATCGGCCCTATGCTGAACGGGGTGAGGGTGTAATCGTCGAACGTGTTTTTTGCTTTTTTGTTTCATAGGGCTCCCTGCTGTGTGCGATTCTGTTATAAGCTGAGGAAGAGGTAGTTCGCTACTCTGGAGTGGATAGGATGTTAGAAAATTCGGAATCTTTGTTGCCGGGTCTGTTTCAATATGGACGGTCCCGGGTGGTTTGTGTAGGTCTGGAGGAAGAGTCGCTCAATGAGCTCGACCGATTGGTGACTACTTTAGGGGTGGATCCGGTGCGTCGGATCTTGATTGCCTCCAAGCGGGTGAACCCCGCGACCTATGTAGGTAAGGGAAAGATTGAAGAAATCCAAAAGGCTGTCGAAGAACTGTCCGCGAAGGCAGTCATCTTCGACGTGGAGTTATCTCCGAATCAGCTACGAAATCTAGAAAAAGACCTGAAAATCGCGATTCTGGATCGGTCCGGTGTGATCATTGAAATTTTTTCTCAGCATGCCAGAACGCGAGAATCCAAGACCCAGGTTGCGCTGGCTCGTCTGCAGTATTTGCTGCCCCGTTTGAGCCATTTTTGGACTCATTTTGAGCGTCAAAGAGGCGGGGCTCCGGGAAGCCGCGGTATGGGTGAGAAGCAAATCGAAGTGGATCGCCGATTAGTAAAAACGAGAATCTCTGTGTTGAGAGAGCGACTTCAGGGCATTGAGCGCGAGAGAAAGGTTCAAAGAGCTGGACGGAAGGATGTTCTCAAGGTAGCGCTTGTGGGTTATACGAACGCCGGGAAGTCGACACTTCTGAATGCCTTGACCCACAGTCAGGTGCGTGCCGAGGATCAATTGTTTGCTACTCTCGATGCGAGTGTCCGGGCGTTAAATCCTGATAGTCACCCTCCGCTGGTGGCAATTGATACGGTTGGTTTTATCAATCGCCTTCCTCCTGCGCTGGTCGCTTCGTTTCGTTCTACTTTGGAGGAGCTGAGAGATGCTGACCTCCTTCTTCATGTGGTCGATGCGAGCCACTCTCAAGCGAAACAACAGTGGGAAGTCACTGAAAAGGTTTTAGCGGAGCTTGATTTGGCGGAGAAACCTCGAATTACGGTTCTGAATAAAATGGATTGTGTCGAAACTCCAGGAGTTAGAAATCAGCTGCGCCTTGTGGCTCCCGGGTCAATTGCAGTCTCTGCTTTTCGGCAGGAGGATGTGCAACGCCTTCGCGAAGTGATCCTCAATCATTTTGAGCAGAAGATGGCCTATTGGGAGGTGTTGATCCCGTATTCTAAAAGTAAAGTTGAAGCGCAGATTCACTCGCATGGTAAAATCGAAATTAAGCGTCATACTGAAAAAGGCACTTTTATTCGCGTTAAAATCGAGGAGAGTTGGGCAAAAAAGCTACAACTGGAGAAATATAAATTATGAGACTTTTGAGGCGAGTGCAACGAGGGTTGATCTGGGGTGGGGCGATCTTGTCCATTTCTGTTCAATGTGCGTTTGCCAAGGCTGAGTCTATTTCTCTGGATAGCTCCTATCAATTGAAGGGTGCTGATTTAACAACTGAAAAAGTATGGGAAATTGACCCTACTTTGCAAAACGCGCATTTGAGGCGGTGGGCATTACGGCGTCATTCAGAAATTTTCGGTTTAAAAGCGGATCTAAGAAAAGCAGGAGTTTTTGGTGTTTCTGGCAAAGAGGTTCAAACGAGTGCCTGGGGCTACATTCGGGGTG
This sequence comes from Oligoflexia bacterium, assembly GCA_903854365.1. Taxonomy (GTDB): domain Bacteria; phylum Bdellovibrionota; class UBA1018; order UBA1018; family UBA1018; genus CAINWE01. The sequence goes on along the minus strand of CAINWE010000427.1, from coordinate 1,781 downwards.
CGGGTCCATGGTATCGACCTTGGGATCAATTTGAGTGTCATGGGAAGCCCAATGCCTGGTTTTCGCAGGCCGAGGGTGCCGAACATGCAGTCGCAGTTGCTGCTGACTTCTGGTCCCAAGTGTTGAAGGAGAATCTGTCAGATCTTGAGTTTCGCTTCGCGCAAGTGCAGGAGCGATCTGCAGTGCAAGCGTTGGATCGAGGGGAGCAAATTTTTAAAGCCTGGCTTAAAAAAGTCGAGGGTATTTGGCGCCAACAGGTGGATGGCCTAGTGCGAAGTGAGGAGTGGAAGTTCTACCGAGATACGGCGCAATCGATAGGGGCCTGCCGGTCATCGCAGGGAGCTAATGTCCACGAGCCATTTCTCGCTTCGATGATGGAGCCTGTTCAGCGGGAGCGCCCCTCTTCATTGCAGTTGCTTGCCCGGGCTCCAGCTCGCCTTTGGAACGGGCTCTTTTCAATTCGGGCTAATATTACTTTCGCAGGTAAGACGTTGAACGGGCGATTTCTGCTCGATTCGACTGCTCCAACGAGTCAAATTTCCCCTTCTTGGTTGGAGAGTCAGGGCATTTATCCAGCTTGGATTTATGTGCAGGGGTCGGTTCCTGAAGGAGTACGAAGGAGCGGCATGTGGAGGAGTAGCAGACCGTTGGCAAGAAGGGTTCGCGCAGACCGCGTTGAGGTCTCTGGTTTGAATGTGGCGCTTGACGAATTTTTGTTAACGGAAACTGAGTTCTTTACGCAGCCCAGTTCCGTTGGGTCTTGTTGCGATGGAGTGTTGGGCTTAGATTTTCTTAGGTTATATCCGATGGAGTTTCGAGCGACCAGCCCTGCGGAAGTTCGGATTTGGCCGCGATCGGGGTTTAGTGGGGGTGACGGCGCGCCTTGGCTAGAGATTTCTGAATTGCCCGCGGGAGAGATTGCAAGCTCCTGCCACTTGAGTGATAAAATTCAGGGTCTGAGTTGGGATTTTGCCAATGAAAATGGTCTGCAAATTCATACGCCCTGGGCCGTTAGTTTTCGCTCTTTTGCAAAGGGACAATCTGGATCCTCAGCTCTCAAGTTGATTTGCTCTGATCGGACAATTGCGCAGGATTTTACACCTACTTTTCCGCTCTCCCCGAATGGCCCGAGTGATGAAGGGCCGCTTGCTGAAAAAGAGCCTGGGATGAGTTTGGGAATGTCTTTATTGGGTGAAAGTGACTTCACCTTAGATCTTCCGCATGGAAGAATCTGGTTTGCTCCCGGGAGCCTCCCCTTGAAAGCCCATCCGGTGAATCGCTCAGGTTTACGATTGGCGTTTCGTACGGAAGGGAAGGAACGCGTACTTCGGGTGATGACGCTGAATCAGCAGCTCCCAGCCTTGGCCTTGTATCGCGCGGGGCTTCGTGTCGGAATGCGGATTACTCAGGTAGATGCTCAGCCGGCTGACGAACTGGATGAGTGGGAGGTGAATCAGAAACTCTCAGGAGCCCGCGGACCTCAGGTGAGCTTACAATGGCTCACGAAAACAGGTTCTAAAGTGGTTTCCTTACCGATTGCAATCGGTAAATGATTTCAGCTTTTTGTTAACAATCTCCGGCAGAATTCCCCCGCCTAGATTCGTTAGAATCAGGAGGGGGATGAATGCCTCCCCTGATTTTCTATGTACTTCTCCGCAGGGCAATATCCTCAAAATTCAAAAGAAGGCTAGAAAAACAAGAAGTATTCTGCTTCCAAAGCTTGGAGAAGTAGAGTTCATTCATCATCGGAACTTCACCGGAAAAGTAAAGAGTGCCACAGT
>CAINWE010000426.1 GCA_903854365.1 Oligoflexia bacterium | reverse complement strand
CTCGCCTTAGCCAGGGAGAGGGTCGCCCGGGGCGAAGCTCCCACCTGAATTTGATGCTTCAGCTCACTCAATCCATATTTTTCTGGAAAGCGCGTAGCAAAGACAATCGACAATAAATAGTCTTTGAGCTTCTCGTCCATGTAAATCTTGGAGCAGATTTGGCGTGCCTCCAAGATTTCGGCCGGGTGGCAAATCTTTTTAGGCTGTGGCGGGATCGGGCCTGACATTCTATTAAGAATAGCCTTTTCCTCAGCGAGAGAAGGATAGGTTACCCTAATTTTGAATAAAAATCGATCCAGCTGAGCCTCTGGCAGAGGGTAGGTGCCTTCTTGCTCAATCGGATTTTGAGTCGCCAGAACAATGAAGAGATCCTGCATCGGGTAAGTCGTTTCACCGATCGTCACCTGGTGCTCGCCCATGGCTTCTAGAAGAGCACTTTGCACCTTGGCTGGTGCACGATTAATTTCGTCGGCTAAAACGAGGTTGGTAAAAATCGGGCCTTTTTTCGGCGTAAAATCACCCGTCTTTTGATTGAAAATCATGGTCCCAACGAGATCTGCCGGAAGCAAGTCTGGGGTGAACTGAATCCGCTGAAACTCGGCCTGAATCACATCCGCCATGGTCTTAATGGTCAATGTTTTTGCCAGGCCAGGTAACCCCTCTAACAAAACATGCCCATCGCAAAGCAAGGCGAGAAGCAACCGTTCTAACAAAGTCTTTTGTCCCACCACTACCTGGGAGACTTCGCCAAGAATCGATTCAACAAACTGGCTCTTTCTTCTTATTTCATCTGTAATTGCATTTACATCGGTTGAAGACATAGTAAGGGCACTATACCTCCAATCTCTTTATTGCGGAAGACTCCTGCGTATGACTTTTAAGAAATCGACCCAGTCACCTTTTTGAATCGTCTCACTCAAAAGCTTCAATAACTGATCAAATTCTTCCGGATTCTTACGGGCATACAGAAGAAACTCATTCAAACCATTCGACCTATCACCTCGCTCCTTCTTGAAGCTGATGAATTGCGCGACATTCTGCCTCATGGCCCTCGCTACTTCGGGGCCCTGCCCGCCATTCTTCTCCTCCAAGAAATCGAGAACCGGCCGAACGACCTCTAAAAGATTTAACTTCTGATAGTCTTCCTGAGACTGAAGACGCTCAACGCCCTGAACGAATTGCCCCCAGGACTTTCGAGCCTCTCGATCCTCCCAAGTCGCCTGAACTAAATGCACCGCATCAAAAGCTGGGCTTCGATCAAAATCAATGGCCTTACCCCCGAGAGACCGAGTCAGAAGGCGCCCCCAGCGGAGGGGACGCTCGGACTCTTCCGCACGATCAAAGCCTTGAGGACTCGAGGCTGTTGCCTGATAAAACGCCTCGATTCCCGAGGAAGCCCACTTCGAATCCAATACTTGGTGCAAGAGAGAGGAAAAATCTCCCTGAACTCCCAAGCTCACGAACCACGGATAAAAACCATCCAAGATTTCATGACCGCGGGCCAAGGCGAGATTTGGAATCCCACTCGTTGAATCTTTCCGAAGAGCCCCTTCCCAAGGCTCCAGGCGATTTACACTGGCCAGGAGATAAAAAATAATCCGATGTAACTCACTCACCTGGTTGGACTGAGCACTAGAAAGACCTTGGATGACCGTCCAGATCAACTGATCCTTTTCCTGATGGTGCAACTGCTGATCCTGAGCCCCCCGCTTTAAAAGCCAGTCAGTCAGCTCCCGCATCTCGGGAGTAGCTGCACCCCGAATCAGTGAAACAAAACTCGCTGTCAGATCTGGGTCATCGAGCTCGAAATTCTGTAAAATCAATCCAATTTGATGCATCAGACCGAGCTGAAGCATGTGGCTCACCACCCCCAAATTATTTCTCTTCAAATCCGTCGATGGGAGATGCTGGCTCTTGACTTCGGGGGTATTGGAATAAAATACCTCATAAAACAAATCACGCATGATTGGCAACAAACCGCCATCATCCTGATCTGGGCCGCCGGGCACATTCTCCTTCAAGACCCCGATCACCTGCCAGAGATTAAAAAGCATGCCCTGCATATCAGCGAGCTCCCGCGCTCCCTTCTCGCCCCCCCCCTTAAGCAGCTTCAGGCCGTCTTTCAAAATTGGATGCCCACTGGCCTCTTTAGGAACCGGCGGCTGACGATAATCGGGCTTATCCAAACGCAGGGGCAGGTGAACCACCCGGGTCATTTCAAGCTCAAACTCGTCCGATCTAAAAAAATTCTGGTGATCTGCCACACACTGAGGAAAGGGGGGCAAGCCCGCAATTTTTGAGGTGAGCAGCCTGAGGTCTTCCATCCCGTAGTCCCTCGAAAAATTCTTCTTCCCTTCTGGGAGGGGCCATCCGGCTTGAAAAGCCAAAATCTGTGGCCCTACCGTCACGGGATTGAATTCAAAACCGGGACTCGGGGGCCGACTCGCAATTCCATCGACTACCTCCTTGAGAGTACGGGGCCGAAGCGATTGATAAGCAGCCTGAGCCGCGTGCTCCCAACTCACAGGATCCGTAAAGTGTTGGGATGCTGCCAAATCATAAGCCTGTTGATGCTGACGCACAATATCCTCTGGCCACTCCTGCGCAGGCAAATCCCCCCAAGCATGGGCGATTTCCTGAGCAAATTGATAGGCAATATTTTTCCAGGGAGGGACATCCAGTCTCATATCGACGTTATAAAGAGACTTTTCTAGTTGATCTAAATCTGAATCCAAAACCACGTAGGGATGAGAATCTCCCTTGTAGTATTGAATCCTCGGCCGCACTCTCCTCGCCCGCTTATGCAAAAGCCTGAGCAACCGCTCAGGCGAATACCTTACCCAAGCACGATCCCCGTCCCGTTGATAGTGTTTAAAAGGACTGCCCTCAGCGTCTTTTGATTCCTGCGGACCCGTAGCGCTTTTCAAAACATTTAATGTTGCATCCAATAGCGGCCGCTTCTCATCACTTTGACTCTTGTCGCGCAACCGATCAAAAATGGGGGTCACCTTTTCCTTCAGGGCCGCTAGATCCCACCTTTCATGCTTTAACTCGTAGTTCGTCAGCCGAGTTCGAGACTCATGAATAATTTCTTCCACTCGCTGAGAGATATTCAAGGGAGAACGCCAACACTCGACCGCACTCACCCAATACTTGAGCACCTCACGAAGTTCAGGAGTATAAATCGCGGCTAACGCAGCCTGCTGTTTCGCTAACTCGTGCTCCCTGAATTGGGGATCGTTTTGCTGATCATGAATTTGTTTGACCCGACTCCAGAGACCCTCTGCATCCATGAGTAGCTTGGGAAAATCATCGTTTTTCAGAATATCAGCCCCGACATGCTCCACATTCTCGAGTGCTCTCCGAGTCTCCGGCTTCTCCAAAACGGGGCCCACGGCCTTAACTAACGCAACGCCAGGTGCAGGATGAACAGGCTCTGCGCTCGTCACCCAAGCAGGCACGGCATTAAGGGCCCTCACCCAAGGGTTTTGCTGCAGCAACTCCCTTTCAGCCTGCGAATCTACTGCGAGCCCGCCGGTAAATTGAAAAGAGCCCATCCACTGGTCTACCAAGTACTTAATCTCAGAACTCTTGAAGCTCGATAAAAGTTTCTGAAATTCCCCTAATTGAAAAGACAGAAAACTATCGCCCGCAAGAGTCGGAGCGTTCAGACTCGCAAAAAGACGATCTACCTCCGCGTTAGGCTGCCTGTTCGCCTCATTGAATTCTGGCGCCTCCGCCGGCTGAGCCGCAGTTTCAGCACCGGACTTTTTACAGCTCAGAAGTTGCTCAAGCTGTTCCTTAACTACCTGCTGATTGACTCCCTGAGGGGCATCTGCGGCCCCGAGAGAAAACTCGAGATCCAGTTTGCGACACGCAGCATAGCGCTCCGAGTAGCGCTCTGCCCTGCCAGGATTTTCATCAGGAGCCCGAAACTCCCCAGACTCAACGGCCCGCAGCGAATGACGCCCCACCCTCGCAAATCGAGGCTCAGCAATTTCGAAAATCTCAGTTTTTCCAGTCGAAGCATATTGGTGAAAAAGCTGCAGCAGCGAATCAACGAGGCCTTTTAGCTCGCCGTTGCGGGCAAGCGTCGCCCACTCATCTAAGGTAAATAAAAGCTCCTTCTCATGATTCTCGAGCAAAAAGAAAAGCGTCTCGAACAGCTTCTGGCTACTCAAAGAAGTCGCTTCACTCCCAAATTGCCTCATTAAATCGAGAAAGGGTGTTGCATCATTCACATAATGAATTTTCCGCGCAGTCTCGAGTAGATCCCTCATCCACTGACCGTCTTTTTCAAGAAGCAAGCTCGTTAAATGTTGCAGAAATCGATAAATCTGCTCCCTTTCGCCCCGCAACAAAGCTTCGCTGGCCACTTCAACAACACTCTGATGATTGAGTTCAGGGCGGCTTTCTAGGACCCAAGCCAGGACAGAATTCAAACTCTCTCGCTCCTGAGAACCGTAAACGGTGCTTAAGAGCAAAGCATCCCCAACCCAGCCGCGAGAAACGAACTCAGCAAGCACTGGAGTGAGCAGGTGAAGTCCACCCTGTCCGTCCCGGCCTCCGTCAGCCAAAAAATGAACCATCAAATCAATCCAAGGTCGCTGAAGTTCTCCCTGGTACCCTGAGGCCAATTCGCAAACTGACTTGTGACTGGGTGAGCTGGCCGGATCATAAGCATCAGCATGATAGAGTACTTTGAGCACCCGCAAAAGCGGCTCGGTCACCCCACTATCCACCAACTCATGAAGTGCTTTATAATGGTCATTTAATCCCCGGGGAAAGGAACAAAACTGTCCCAAACTCATCAGAGTCAACGGGGCCTCATAACTCAAATAACGAGCTGCCTCTTCCGGCGCGCGAAACTCGGCTAGCTCACGAATGAAGTACCGTGTTCCATCGGGAATCGTCTTCGCACCCTGCATGCATGCGATCGGCACACTCAAAGATCGAAAGGATCGGGCCACCTGATCTAAAAGGAGATCACCTGATGTCGTTTTAGCCACCAATCCCTTCAGCAAGCGATTGACGTCCGGCAGCTTTTTCTCAATTTCAGACTGATCTTGACCCAGGAGCAGATCCAACATGGGGAAAACTTGATGCCCTTCCACCAAAGATCGAAACTCACTCAGCAACGTCTCGTTGCGAGAACCGCACTTAAAAGTATGAGACTCGCCCAAGTATTTCAGCACCCGATCCAGTAATGCAAGATTCTTAACGTCTCGATCGGCCTGCGTCTCTAACCCTACTAAAGGGACTCCCAAATGACTGACGAACGATCGAAACGGTCCAGAGCTCGTCGTCAAAATGCCAAAATCAAGCGCTTCTCGAAACGTCTTTTGATCCAGACCTCGAAAAACTAACTCAACAATTTTTAAAATGCGCTCATCCGCTTGTCGAAGACCGTCTCGGGTATGACCCCCTTGATAGTAAACTGATTTCAACAAATGCAGTAAACTACTAATGAATTCGGAATGATCTAAGACATCCGCTAAAACCTCGAAGGCAGGGTCTTTTAAACTCTTTTTGGACAAACCATCAAAAGTTTTTTCAATTTGATACAAACGCTTAGTATCATTAAGAATGGACTGATTTAAAAAATTGGTCACCGGTTCTTGTGCACGACGCTGTAGAGTGACATCGGATTGTCCTCCTCGATGTAGGCGCAGAGGGGCGCCGTTGAAGACGACGGCTGAATGTCGGTCCCGTTGTACGAGTTCTGGTCGTACCTGGAGCCGTTCGGCGGGTCGATGAGGTAGGTGCTGTGGCTGTAGGGGAAGTTGGCCTCCTGGAGTACAAAAAGAATTGAAGGTCAATTTGATAAAGGGAGCAGTGATAAATCGACGTGGGGTCCAATCCGTAACATGTTTTCCTAGGCATGTAAGTTGTGAATTCGTAATTTTGGACAACATTTTGAATGTAAATTTGTGCGTACGTAAATGGCCCTAAATAACGAAGACAAACGTTTTTTGGAACTGGCCCCAGTTGGAAATAAATGTTCCGTTTAAAATTGCCAGGAGACTTGCCAATTGATACTTTGCACATGTTAAATTGTAAAAATTTCTGCCACAACATTTTTCTTTGCTGCATCAAGTATTCGTTCTTGATCTTCATGTATTGTTTTTTTCAATCGTTTATGCTTAATTTTTTTTGTACTAACTGTTAGACTACCACGAGCATATTTTTCTAATAATT
>CAINWE010000425.1 GCA_903854365.1 Oligoflexia bacterium | reverse complement strand
TCCCGTTTGACCATCAATCCAGGGCCTGGGATTAAACCAAAGCGACGAGTGCAGCAGCGGATGGTTGTAATCCACCCCAGAGTCAATCAACGCGACGACTGGATCAGGTAAAGAACCCTCTCGTTTTTTCATCGGAGGTGCGCGATCGAGTCCAATCTGGGCCTTCCAAGCGTCAGAATGGTGAGGAATCTCGAGACTCGACAACTCAGCAACGGCTTCATACTTTTGATCATAAGCAAAGTATCGATAAACTCGATACGGGAGAAAAATGACCTCGAGCACGCTTTTCGCAATCGCCTGCAGGTCCGTCAAAACAGGTTGCCAATTGACCGACGCCACTGGAGATGGCAGGTTCGCCTTGGCAAAGTTCTGAGAAGGCAGCTGCACTGAATTGACCGAGGCGGGAACACTCGAATCCTGAGGCAGCGCCGAGTCTGTAAAAGTCACCCCAAGGCCAAGGCGACTCAAAACTTTCTTCTCAGCATCCGCAAGCGAATGCACCTGTCGAACGAGCGCCCCGGGAGTCACAAGTCCAGGATCTCCAGCCAGGACTTGGCACTCTGAACCACTTTCAACCGCGGCAACCACTTGAAGTACGACCTGGGGATTTTCAACCAACCCAAATAGAACTCCTGGCATCACCTGCGATCCCGGTCCCGTTCCCAATAGAATGGGACCTCCGGGAATGACTGCATCCACCCGAGCCATCAACGGAATTGAACCTAACACTTGCGATAGAACCGAAAACGAACCACCGACTGACCTCTGGACAGCCTGAAGAATTGCATCTTTTCTAGCTGCCATGATCCCCGCACTATAACCCGCGTACGAACCCACAGCATCAAAGTAGTATCCCTTTCCCTGAACCGACACATCATGAAATTCTGTATTCGCTGGCACTCCAGGCACTGAAGGAAAACTCAGATGCAACCGCAGGCGCAGCTCTGAATGATATTCAGCATATTTCACCGTTAACCAAGCGAAGAGAAAATTCAGGCTGAACCCATCTCCTAGATCCAGACCTGAACGACGATCAAAGGGCACGATGCCCTGATCCGCAAAAGATTCACCAAACCAACTCGGCTCCTGTGAGTGCTCTTTGAGTGGAAATTCGTTCTGTGAACTGAAAGCATTTTGAAAATGCTCGTCGAAACCATAAAACATCTGGTCTCCGTGGGTCCCCGTCCGAAACGTCAGCGCTCGCACCTCAACACTCAACTTTGCAGAAGGAGTAACAGAACCCGGCCAAAAATAATGTTGATTCTGGGGATTCCACTGAGCTTTTTCGGGAGCAGCGAGAGAAGTGAGACTAGGAATGGGAATCGGCGCCGAGCTTTGCGTCTCAATTAAAAATCGACCCGACTGAAACAGTCGCGTCGTCAACTGACTTTGAAAATCTTGGTCAAAGACATAATGACTCTGATCGGGCAACTCGATCTCGACCGTCCGCCGAGGTGCGATTTCGATAACTCTTTTACCATCCACTTGCCCCCCCAAAACAGGCGGGTGCTTTGCTGCGCCCCAGGCGAGCGACGAAATACTTGCAAGTACGAAGAGAGCTGCAGCGATCCAGTTCCGAGCTAAGGTCATGGAATCGGACCCACGTGCACCAAGACGACGTCCCCAGGGAGAATTAGATCACCCGTAGTCGTCGACTGCAGATCCCGACTCCCCAGTGACCAATCTAAGACAGCAACGCTCGACGTAGCGTTCACAGCAATTGTATGGGCGTAGGCGAGGATCTGATAGACCCCGCAGGCTCCGAAGGCATGTCCCGCTGGGGGGATGTAGATTTCGAATTCCTGATTCTCCTTGAGTCTAGCTTGATTACCTGCATCAAAAACCACCATTTTCGTCTGTGGGATATACTCACGCACGTGAGCTTCCCACGGAATCTCATTCAGGTGCGAGGACTGCCCTAATTGAGCGATGCCATCATGAATTATCTTTCTAAGAATATCACCCAGCGGCGTATTGATGAGTAACTCAGGACCTGTAGAAATCGCGCCAAAATCTAAGCTCAAAGACAAACTTCCGCTAAATGCCGTGTGATTGGCCGAGGAAGCAGCTACGGATGTGCAAGTCCCCTGAGAGCAACTCAAGACTCCAAAATCCATACTGATATTGCCCACATTCATCTGCGTCTTACCCGTAATCCCTTGCAGTAGTGGAATGCTGCCCTGCGGATTGAATCCAATCGAAACTCCAAACTGCACCGCGTCTAACTGAAACGTACTCACGGTCGACCTGAGTTCAAGATGAGATTGACAAGGGTCTGTACTCGACGGAGCCGTTGATTCCACAGGAGCGAAATTCGAATCATTGGTCACCGCCGTATTCAGCATCGACTGCAGATCAGCCTGAAAATTGACACTTCTGCCATTGGGCAACTGAAAACTTTGCACTCCCACGGGCTTCAAAACCACAGGACGAACTGGATTAGCCACCGTCGATGAAGAAGGGGGCGTCGAACAGGAGTTCATAACGGGGGCAGGCTTAGCGGCTCCCTGAACCTCACGAGCGAAACTCATCCCACAAAAAACCAAAAACAGACCCAGTCGCACTTTTTCCCTCGAACTCATTCCACTCAGATTTTTTTTCACCACCTGCCCCCCCCTTACTTCCAATACAATACTGTTCTCGTCAGGTTTAAGAACAAGGTTGAGATTTTTTATAATTTTTAAATATAATTAATGAATCCTAAAATGTTCTATTGGGTCGACAAAGTCGACTCATGCAGCCCCAAAGCCATAGGACAATAACGGAGAAGTGAACGGAGAATTCATTCCATGCCCCATCTGAATCGAGCCAAGCGCCGCGCTCCAAAAAAAGTTGCAGTCAAAAGGAGTACTCCCCAATCCCGATCCTCGCTTTTACTAAGGGCGGGCATCGGGATCATCGGCTTGATGATACCCTCCGCCTGGCTCGTCACCAGGCTAGTCGAGAGATCCTATCAAAACAGTCCTGTTGGACTCACTGCGACCACGCTCGAGATCTCCCCTCAGTTGACTCCTGACAGTCATCAACTTCACGTTCCTATTTTTTATTCCATTTTAAATCTCCCCAAGACCTTCATGGAGCAGCCGGTCACCTACGAACTCTCTTATCAGGCTGGTCCCCCGAATCACTTTATTGCCCAAATCCGGGGCCACCTCAGCTCAAATATTTTACTCTCCTTTGACGGCCCGCGAACGCCCGATCCCGTGATCGATCGTAAGATCATTCGATCGTGCTTCACCTCGACGTTTTCATTTCAATGCCTCGCCACCCGGCAACGCACCCTCCAAACGTGGACTCAAGACCTAATGTCCGAATCCTCGAAGGAATGGAGTCTCCAATGGTTTCAAGTCCTGGACGCGAGTATTGGAGCGGATGAGCAGACTCAAGGCATTCACGTTTCTACAAAAACAGAAAACCACATCCTGGATCACTGGATTCTCATCCAGCCCAGCGGCACCCAACAAGTGATTCACTTAGCAAGACCCCCAACGCCCGAAGGTCAAAAAGCCTTCGAACAAGTCTCTCAAAGTATTGCTTCCCTTCGAAACTACCCAGAACTGCAATATGGCCGAGAACTGATCGATCGTACACTCGGTGAAGTACAACTGGATTCCATGAAAAACGAATCCGATCCCGCAATCCGCCTGAGCAAACTCATGGAAACTCAAATTCTGCTCATTTCAAAAGTCTCTGTCGAGCCAAGCAGCTTAGATTCTTTTTTTCATCTCGCCGGCATCTCCACTTTGATTCTGAGACAAACCGATCCCAATCTGCCATTACCAGACCCCAAGGATCTTCCCTTGAATCGCATCGTGCAGGGAAACCTCGCCGCAGCCTACCTGTACGCGCGAGATCTTGACGCACTGGACCCAAAGACTTCTCAGATTCAGGCACTCTGGCTATCTGCTGGAAAAGATGCAGAAAAACCGGGCTCTGCCGGAGCATCCGAGACGCATCTTTAACTCTCAGGAAGGCCTCAGGAAAGTCCCAGACAAGACTCAAGTGTAGGGAGTGATTAATTCTGTCAGGGATTCAAGCCGCTTTTTTGTCTAAACTGACACACTCTTCGGTCTCTTTTTTCGCCTCTT
>CAINWE010000424.1 GCA_903854365.1 Oligoflexia bacterium | reverse complement strand
TGATCAACGTGTCCCATGATCGTTACGATCGGGGGGCGCGGCTTGAGCTGGCCCTCTTCATCCTGGGACACCTGAATCAAGTCGGTTTCTTGAAAAGCAATATTTCTGACTTCGTGTTGATATTCCTGGGCAACCAGAGTCGCTGTATCGAAATCGATGCTTTGATTAATCGTGGCCATTTGTCCCATAGCCATTAATTTCCTGAGTACATCGATAGCTTTTACGCTCAGCTGATTTGCTAAGTCCTGCACGCTGATCGTGTCGTGCATTTCGACGACTCGCTTTTGAGCTTTGGCTTGGGTTCTCTGGGTCTTCTTGATCTCTTTCCCTACGGGAAGTTTCTTCTTCTTCGGAAGGAAGACGAGTTCCTTTTTACGATAGTCGGCAAAACGAACGTCTTCAGGGCGAATCTCGGGTTCGCGGCCCCCTGTTCGCTTCTTGGCGGCTTCCTCCTCGACCATTTGATCGAGGTTTTCCTTGGTCATCTTAATGATTCGGAAGCCATCTTTATCCTGTGTTGTCGTACCTTTGACGGCCGGCTTGATGGGTGACACTGCGACGGGCGCTGGCTTAATGATAGGTCGAGGAGGCGGTGGTGCCGCTTCTACGATTTTCAAGATGCTTCGGCGCGGAGCAACTGGCCTTGGCGTGAGAACAATGGGTGGTCGTGTTGTCTTGGGCTTCACAGGTACGGCATTTGCGGTATCTTGGGGTGATAATTCGGACTTGGACATGGTGGTTTCGATTTGAGCGAGATGCGCTCCCTCTGCGGTCTGGGTGCTTGTGCTTTCTGGCAACGTGGTTGATGTGATTTCTGAACCAGTCTCAGGTAATGTGTCTGTGGAGGCGCTCACGTGCGCAATCGCTTCCTCATGAGATGGGAGTTCTGCTTCAGCGACTTGCGCTGGAGCTAGATGAGCTTCGGCTTGCTCTCCATAAGGAGATGATGGAGCGAATTCTTCGGGTCCCGGCGTTTCAGAAGTGTAAGATTCGCCACCCTGCTGTCGGGCTGTTTCCAGGTGGTTGTCAGGCAGAGCTTCTGCTGTTTGACTATGCCGTACATTCACCACAGGGCTTTCCACGCTACCGTCGGCCTTGACTCTCCTTCGTATAATTGGAGAAACGGCCTTCTTTTCAGAGGCAGACGTGTCAGGTGCCGATGAGCCTAACGATGGCGTATCACCAGCCTTCTTCCGGACTTTGACGGCGGGTCTTCGCGGACCCTTTTCAGCATCAGTAGCTTTCCGGAGAGAGGTCCGAGCAATTTGGACTTCCTCGTGCTTGAGCTCGCTCATGTGATTCTTAACCTTGATGTTCAAGCTCTTGAGCTTGTCGAGCAAGGAAATGGAATCAATGCCTAGTTCCTTTGCAAGTTCATAAACTTTTACCATCTCGTGCTCGGACATTCGTTTGTCTCCCTCGATCCGCCCTATTTGTGGCATACGCTATTCCGTCGTTTCCTTCTTGTCGTCGACGTTTGGGGAAGGTGTGCCAGCTTGTCGCATCATCTCCCGTAGACGCTCTTCTGCAAGAGCCTTGGCATCTTTTACAGGAACTGGTTGCGCAGTGAAAGAGCCTTTTCCATCCTCGTTTGGAGCTCCTCCAGATAGAAGGTCCCCGGCCTTTTCAACCACAACGGAGGCCCTTTCCTTAAGGCTGGTCGCAGTATCAAGTGAATCGTATCCTGGAATTTTTTGGAGGCTTTCAATCGATGCCTCTGCCACTTGTCTGACGTTGAGGTACCCTGCCTGATAGATGCCCTGTGCGATCGTTTCTGTCACTCCTTCAATATGTTGGAGATTGAAAATCGCTTCTGAGGTCCGCTTTTGGAGTTTTGACTTCGAAATAATGTCTAGTCTCCAGCCGGTGAGTTGAGCAGCTAGGCGGACGTTTTGCCCTTTGCGTCCAATAGCCAAGGATAGCTGATCGTCCTCAACCATGATTTCCATCGTGCGGTTACGTTCGTCCATTCGCACTGAGGAGATCTCTGCTGGGGCAAGGGCGGACCGCACAAACATGACAGGATTATCCGACCATGGGATGATGTCGATCTTTTCGCCCTTGAGTTCTTGAATTACGTTTTGGACTCGAATTCCCTTCATGCCGACGCACGCGCCGACTGGATCTACGTCTCGGTCCTTCGAAGTAACGGCAATTTTAGAGCGTGCGCCGGGTTCTCGTGCGCAGAGCTTAATTTCTACGATACCTTCGCGAATCTCGGGGACTTCGACTTCGAAAAGTTTCATCAGATACTTAGGCGATGTCCTAGTTAAGTACAATTGTGGTCCGCGGCTGGTGAGTGTGACATCAGACAGGTAAGCCTGAACGCGGTCGCCCGGTTTAAATTGCTCAGATGGGATAATTTCGGTACGTGGCAAGAGAGCGTCTGTTTTGCCTAAGTCGATAACGAGATTACCTCTCTCGATTCTTCTGGCAATCCCCGTAATGAGTTCGCCCTTGCGGTGAACATATTCGTTAAAAATAATTTCGCGCTCAGCGTCTCGGACTTTCTGGAAAATGACTTGTTTTGCAGTTTGAGCATCGATACGGCCAAAGCCAGCACCTTCGATTTTAATTCCGAGCTCGTCTCCGATCACAGCTTCTGGATCGAGTTTACGAGCATCCATGAGCTCAATTTCTTCAGCTTCGTCGAGCATCTCGGGTTCGCTCTGAACCACTTTTTTGAACTGAAATAAATCAATTTCACCCGTGTCGTTGTTATAGTGAGCTTCGAGTACGGCAGTTGGACCATATTTTTTCTGAGCCGCCATTAATACGGCTTGCTCGAGAGCGCTAATAATAATTTCTTTTTTGATTCCGCGGTCCTTGCCGACGGCTTCGATCACCCGGGTGAGTTCAGATGGTTTCATGGTTTATCTCGCTTTCGTTGCTTCCCTCGAAGTCAAATCGAGCTTGGAGGTGGGCTTTAGATATGAGGGGAAGGGGGATTAGAATTTCAGAACCTTCCGCGCTTTTTGTTTTGGGCGATGCTTTCTGCTTCGATTTGGGTCGTTTGAGGCTCATTTCTTGGCCATCTTCACTTACCTGGAGTATGATTTTCTCTCCTCGAAGTCCCAGCAGTTTTCCCCAAAAGTTCTTTTGTTTTGGATTTTTGAGATAATAAACTTTGTTTTCAATCTCATCTTCAGTGAGCGAGCGGTAAACATGCACTCGGATTTCCCGACTTGCGAACCGTGCAAAATCTTGCAGTGTGCGTAAGGGGCGTTCAACACCCGGGGAGGATACTTCGAGTTCGTATGCACCGTGGAAAATTTTTTCAATTTCTTCAGACTGATCTAGACTCTCTTCGAGCGCTCGAGTGACTCGGACGCAGTCTTCAATTCCAATGTTTTTGTCCGGGCCATACTCGATATGGTCAATGAAAATACGTAACGTCTTTTGTCTGTGAGTCTGGGCTTCGATATGGACGACTTGGTAGCCCAGCGGCTGAATCCATTGCGACACGAGTTGGATCAGATCCTCGTGTGGGTGTCGCGTCAATGATGGAGAAGTCGTTTCTTGGGTCATTGGTTTGGCTGGA
>CAINWE010000423.1 GCA_903854365.1 Oligoflexia bacterium | reverse complement strand
TCAATGACTTCCTCTTTCATTTCTTCTACTTTTGGTTCTGTTTTTACTGCTGGTTTTTTAGTTGCCATTTCTATACTCCCATTTTCTATAATTTGGATATTTGTTCTGCCACCATCTACAAGGTTTATACCGACCTGCGCTTACTGTTGCTCTTAAAAAATTAAATCTTGATAAAATTTCATGACGAGACTGCCGCCTGCGAGTCGCCATTGGGCTTTTATCCCGTCTGGGTATCAGTTGCCGAGTCAGCATCTAATTTCTCCTTTATGAGTTCATCGGTTAATTGATTCAAAAGCCTACGCGCCTCATCAACTTCTTTTATTGTAGGCTGCTTTTCAAAGCATATCCAAACTCCGCTAGCCATGATTGCAGTATGAGCATCTTTGAGTTTATCTTCCATTCCTAGTCCTCAAAAGATACAAGGCTAACAATGCGGCTTCAGCTCGTCCGTCATCTTTTTTACGTTTAAAGAGTTCAGATTTTGATGGCCAGAGTCGCATCGCCATCTCCCGTGCTCCGTCTTTAGATGCATTTGCTCCCATAGCCTTCTTCCACACCTGCGGGGTAACGAGGGTGTAGGGAATATCAAGACCTGCGAGTGTCCCCTCAAGAATACCGAGGGCGCGCCCAAAAGAGAACATACTCGTTACGCCTTGTCCTGGCATTGCGTTCACTTGCTCAATCATTCCTTCTACCGATTGAGTTTTGAATAATCTCAATTCAGCACAAATTGCCTGCGGGTTTACTCTCTGCTTTTTGGACTTACCAGAAACATACTCAAGGGTCGGCATGTCATATATGTCAACAATTGCGCCGCCTTTGTCTAGCACTGCGAGCGCACCATAAGTTCCTGGATCAATACCTAAATAAAAGTCTGCCATGTTATTCCTCAAAGTCCATATTTTGAATTGCTTTCATTTGCTCCTTAGTCAAACTGAACCAAGGCTTCTTTCCACCTGCTTTAAATGCGTCATCCCAGATTTCTTTTGCTAAGGCTTTTAGGACGTCTATGTTATTAAACTGCTCCCAGTATTCATCAAAGCCATTGTCTTCATGTTCTGATTGTACATTTGACATTCATATCTCCGTCTTTATTTAGAAATTCATAAATTATTTCAGCTACTGCTACAAAGTCCGTAGGAGTTTGAAATTTAGCCTCAGCTATTTTCTCACAATAAATCATAGCGTAATCTAACGCTTCTTTTCTACTAAAATAAGCCATTATTTACCTTTCTGCACGTAGCTATCTTCACAACCTGTTAATTGAGTTTCCATAGGTAACTCTACGGCGTAAGATTCGCAAAACCATTTTCCGTCTTCAATTGGTTTTGAGAACTCGCATGTACGGCAATTCTTGAGAGGCGGCTTCAAATCAAAACAGACCTCTTTAAAATCGCACCATCGGCAAGGATAAACCTCGGGGCTTTCACCAATACGCGCTGGACGTATTTCCGCATTAACTAATATGTCAATTCGCTTGAGGATATCATTCTGAGTGTGCGCATCAGGCTTTATGCGTCGAACGTAAAAAGCCTCATTGTCTTTAGAAAGAGCGAGGTATAACCCGCGTTCAATGCCGCTAAATAACATTCCCGCCTGAACTTGATAATAATGCATCGGCTTAGAAATGACAACACCTTTCTTTTCTAACTCCTCAAAAGACTTCTTGTTGTGTGTTTTTACTTCAAGCACATGCGGGGTATTCTCAGCTGAAGGTATACCCTTGATGACTCCGTCAGTTTTTACTACAAAATGCCCTGTTTTGTCCGTGAATGTGAATTGCTCTCCGTTAGAGTCTTTTTCATAAACTTGATATCCAGCATTCTTTAAATCTGAAACGATTCGTTCTTCCTGCAGGTTACCTGTTTCAAATAGGCGTAACATTCTACCGTCAAAATCAACAACGTCATAACCTCGCCAATCCATCCAAATCTTCCTCAAACACTCCTCTCCGATGCCTGACGCACCGAGCCTAGACAACCTCATTGGTCTGTCTTGACGAGCCTTGATGCCGCTATAAATGCTTCCAATCATTTCATCCTCCCCTGCGGGAATCATAATTGGCGCTGGTTTTTTAGTTGCCATGTATTTCCTTTATTGCGTTATTAATGGGGCTACCTGTGCAAACGGGGGTAGCCGCTCCGTGTTCTTTCGATTAACTTGCACTGATCTGAACAAACCTTAATCCCAAGGATTCTTCTTTTTACCTTCCTTAGCTTCTACCTTTGGTTTAGCTTTGTCTAAGTCATCATCTTCTAAGTCTAACAATGACGGCTCTTTTGCTTTAGGCTTTGCTGC
>CAINWE010000422.1 GCA_903854365.1 Oligoflexia bacterium | reverse complement strand
GGGGATGGGGCATTCTCGGAGGAGTCCTCCAGTGAAGACAGTTCTGACGCAGGACCTAGTGACGCAGCTCCTGGCGTTGCATCAACTGGCGGAGGGCATCTATCGCAAGGACCCGACTCTGTCGTTTCCGGCGGTGCGTAGCTGGGTCCACTTACTCGCCCAGAGAGTTTCCTTTAATTACCCGTGTGCTACGGAGAGACTCCCGGCCACTTTGATCGAGCAGGTCAAACGAGCGATCGAGACCTATCCCCGTGGGCCCTTCTATTTAACGCAAATCTTTAAAATCCTCGAAGACGCCACAGGGAAGTGGCCCTCTCAAACGCCCCTCTATCACGAAATTCGAGCAATCCTCGAGCATGTGGAGAGCCGGGTTGATTTCGAGCGGAAGATGGAGCTTTTGACCTCAATCGTGTCAAAAGTGGGAGATCACGCATCCGCAATTGGTATTTCCGTGGACGAATCGGGCTTGGAGTTCATGGAGTTATTCAATCATGCACTTGCGAATCGACTCCCGGCAGGGCAATCCAGCTTTCTCAAGATCCGTTCACCGAGCGAGATCGTTGCTATCCTCAGGCAGGTATTCGGCGTGTTGGCCAGTTTCCCCGGGTTAAGAAAACTGACCCGGGAAGATTGGCTGTTTTTTTCTTCACTTCTGGAGGACTATCGGACTGCCGATGGGGGCTGGGCCCTCGAGCAGACCGAGGTCCTGATGAGCGTACCCGTGGATCGGAGGGATGATTTGCGCCCTCAGATTCAGGATCTTTTGAAGTTACAGAAAGTGCTTGCCCCCTATGGTACCGCCAGGTGTCTGAAATACGTCCGAGCCCTTTTTCAAAAACTGTTAGCGGGTGTCGATACGGTGGCAGATTTAAATGGGGTTCGTGCGTTAATCGAAAGGGTGGCCGAGGTCAATGATCCACGCAGGAATCAACGGTGGGACGATCCGGTCGCTTTGTTTCGTCACTGGAAAGAATCCCAAATACTCACCCCTGCTACCGCTCCGGTACTCTTTTCGATTCTTTTTTCTGAGCTTCTCAAGCCACAGGTCGTTGCGGATTCCTACGTCGGAGATACGTTTCCTCGACGGTCGGTTGAAAAATCAGGCGGCGCACTCGGGCTTCATCCGATTGAAGAGCATCCGAAAGTTAAAGAAATTTTGGGCGGATCGCACGAGGATCGCACCAAGGAGCTCTACTTAGCGATGCATCAGCACCCGAGTTCGACGGCGTGGATCAAGGAGCTGGTCAAGAACTCGAGCGAAGCGGGGGCTAAGAAGATCGCGCTCGATTTTTCTGTCGATCCAGCAGGCCATCTGATGATGAATTTTACCGACGATGGCATCGGAGTAGCTTCGGGTTCAATGCATGCTTTTTTTATCCCAAAATTTTCCACAAAAGAAAAAGCTTCTGGAGACATCAATTTTGGATGGGGCTTTTTTACGCTGTTTCAGTTTTTCGATGAAGTGGTTGTGGAGAGCTCCCCGGATGGTACGCATCGATCGTTGGTGCACCTCAAATTAGCAGATGGAAAAATCCAGATCCAAGAGGCCACGGATGGGCCGATGCTGGGTTTGCCTCCCGGCGCCAAGGGGACTCGGATTTCGGGCAGGGTCAATCACGCGTCGGATCCGACTGAATTGGCCGCTATCGTGGGGCATCTCGCCGACTCCACGGGTGGACTTCGTCATTTGGCGGTAGATCTGAACGGGAAGTCCTTTGAATTTCGCGGGGAGGGCCCGTTTCCGGAAACTGGACTTTTGGCTCGGGAGGCGTTTCATGAAAGGTATCGAGACGGGACTCTTGGGAACGGGCATATCGAAGTCTATCAAAGTACAAAGCCAGGAGTTTACTATGGAGATCAGCTCTTTAGTGATGATTTATCGAAGTGGATTCCGGATTCGCTTCCGGCCTCCATTCGAGCAGGGTTGGTCAAGACCTTAGCCATTCGATTGGATGCTAAACTCCAACAAAACGCTGGGCGGACAGGTTTTTTGAATCAAAGCCAGTGGCAAGATTCACTCGATCGAGCGATCCTCAGATCGAGCCAGAAGTGGATCGAGAACCGAGTTCAGATGGACCCCGGACGGTTTCCGCTGCCGAGCGATTATTTTTGGGATTTTACCCGCTATCATGAGGCTAAGTCATTGGACCCTCATGAGTTGGAAGGCAACGCTTCGAAGCGGTCAGATGGGTGAATCTCAGTTGGGACAATCGTTGATTGCGTTTCTTCACCCTACCCGGGATAGGGTGAGACGAGCGCTCTTGGCTCAAGGCCTGATTGATTCAAGGGGGAATTACGTGCCGTCTCGGGCAGCTGGTGAAGTCAGACTTGCCGGGGTTTTTCTCGAAAATCAAGCGGGACTGGAGACAAAATTTCAGAGCGAGATTCAATCGAGTCTGAAAAGTGTCGAGAAACAGCGGGCGATGATGGGTGCTTTCGCAGAGAGGCATTCCAACGTTCAGGCAGCTTCGTTGGCCGGCGCTGG
>CAINWE010000421.1 GCA_903854365.1 Oligoflexia bacterium | reverse complement strand
TAGATCCTACGTAAGCTCGAAGTTCCCGAATATAGTCTTCCGTGAAGCCGATTTGTCGTCGAGCGTCCTCACAGAAGTGCGGGCCCTTGGCGCGCTGCGGATTCAGCGGATAGGGGAGTAGGTGTTGGTAGGCCTCCCATTCGGAGAAGTGGCTTGGGGTTTCACGCCACCGGTTAAACCAAACTAGGCCGTGTTTGACATGCCCCATTTCTTCTCGAAAGACCCGTTCCAGGAGCGCAGCAGTGGTCGTATCTCCAACGGATTTTACTGCGTTCATGTAGAAAAAAGAAAAGTCAAGATTCGCTTGTTCAAAGGTAAGGCTCATTTGGACCGTAAAGTCGAGCGGAGATTGAACCCCTTTCATACACTTCCAGAAGTAATCATTGATGGGAATATCTCCGAGTGTGATTCCAAGTTCCTTCATGCGAGCGATGTAGAGTTGCAGGTGGCCCTGTTCTTCTTGGATGATCTTTGCGATTCCCTGACGAAACGACAGCGGAGCCTGCGGAAATCGGAGTAAGACGAGCGACATCAGCTCGAGTGCGAGGAGTTCGTGATTGGCAAAAAAGTGCAAGACCTTGCCCCGCTCTTCAGGATGGTGGAGTCGGCTGAGGGAGGGAAACTCGGTTTTTCCGATTCGTTTCAATGACTCAGGGCGGCCTGGAAAATCAGGAATGTCGATGGATGAACTGGGAATGGGATGAAGGCAGGTGATCGTGTCGTTCAGATCGTGCAAAGGCTCTGTAGAAAAAGGCCGGAGTTTCTCTTCGATAGAAGTACCAAAGAGGAGCGACTTTGCCCATTCTTCGAGAATCATAGACTCCGGTTATAGGTTTCCTTGCTGAGATTGTCTAGAGTTATGCTAGGCGGGAGCTCGTGACCTCCGTATCCGTGTCAGAGTCGACACAATTTGTCAGATGAAAAGTCTGGCCTATACTCAAATGAAGAGCAAATGGGGTGCCATCGAATTGGGGGTGGGTAATGAAATTGAATATTAAATGTGATCCTACTTTTGTTGTGATTTTTGGCTGCTTGTTCGCGGGCTGCGACGTCAATTTGCAAGTGGCCGCCAGTGGATTAAGTTCTTCGGGGTCTGGGGCTGGGATCTCGGCCACGGGCCAGGTGAGTGGCTCGATTTCCTCTGGGGCAAGCTCCGGTGCTTCCGTGCAAGCGATTTCGGTGACTGCATCACAAACCGCTCTCGGGATGTCCTTAAGAACAAAGTTGACGGCTGTGGGCGTCGGGTCTGAGGAGCTGACTTACTTCATGAATTCGTTAGACGCCTCGTTGGGAGGGGATAGTAGTTCACTCAATCTTATGAGTGTGGAGCGAGTCTTAATGAACTCCTTTTTGAGCCAGCCTTCGAGAGCTACTCATGGGGTATCGGACCAAGGTGTTCTTTTGGAACAAATGAACGTGGCATTGGTAGAGTGGGCTTTCGATCCCAGTGTCTCTCAGGTCGTTTCTTTAACCTCGGACCAGATGGCTCAGTATGTTTATACTTTGATTCAAGATGAAGTCGGGGCAATCGTTTCAAATTCTCTTTTGACGGTACTCTCCGCGAGTCAAATGGTGGGCAATTTGACGACGAATAGTTCTCAGATTTTAAATCGGCAGGTGATGTCGAATTCAGAATGGCAAGTGTTACAGGCGCAAGTTTGTGAGGGAGCAAGGGATGCGATTCAGGGCTCGAACTCCATGAGTCACCAAACGCGAGGCCGTCTTTTAGATGGACTTCCTCTGGAGTGCTCAAATTTTTCATTCGGCTGGAACCCTCGATAGTCCTGTCCCAGAGTTTGACCGGAGGAGAAAGAGGCAGGGACGACCCTCATTTGACTTTTTACTCAAAAAAATGTAGCAAGGATTAACGAAAACGATCGAATCTTCTAGGTAAAATAATCCATGCTGACTCAACACGAGCCGAGAAAGTGTTCCTTTCAAGCCATCCTCAGAGCATTTTTTTTGCGGGATTCTGCTGATCTTGGGATGGTAATCCTTTATGGGATTTTTGCGAGTTTGTGTTCCCTGGTCGTACCTGTGGCGGTCCAGACCTTTGTCAATACTCTCGGTTTTGGTCTTTTGCTTCAGCCGATTTTGATTTTGGCTGCAATCGTGTTCTTCGTTTTGAGCTTCTCTGGAATCGTCAATATTCTACAAGTCTATGTCATGGAGCTGCTACAACAGCGGTGGTTTAGCGGCGTCGCTTTGGAGTTAGCCCAACGTTTGACTCGAATTCAGTTGGGTGCTTTGCGGAAGGTTCAGGGCGCCGATCTGGCGACCTATTTTTTAGACATCGCTACGATTCAGAAGACGTTGTCGGTGCTGATTCTGGATGCGGTAGATGTAGCTCTGCAGATCTTGTTTGGGATGATCTTGTTGGCGCTTTATCATCCCTACTTTTTAGTCTTTGATTGCGTCATTGTTGCCTTTATCGGGTTAGTTTTCTTTGGACTTCGGAGGCCTGCGATTGAGTCTAGTTTGAAGGAATCTAAGGCTAAATATGGAACCACAGCTTGGTTAGCTGAATTGGCCAGAAATTCAGTCTTATTTCGGACTACGGAGAGTCGGCAGTACGCGATGTCGCGTTTGGATGACCTCGCCTCGGACTACGTTCTCTACCGGAAGAAGCACTTTAATATTCTGCTGAAACAGATCGGTGGCTCTGCCGTGTTGCAGATTGTGATGAGTGCTTTGCTCCTAGGTGCTGGGGGTTGGTTAGTGATCGAACGCCAGTTGACTTTGGGTCAGTTGGTGGCTGCTGAGTTAGTTTTTAGCACTGTCGTGTCGGGAATTAGTAAGTTCGGAAAATATTTAGAAAGTTATTACGATCTTCATGCCGCGATCGATAAAATCGGACAGATTCTTAATTTGCCCGAGGAGATTGAGGGGCATGAGCGCGTCAGCACCCAGGGAACAGGGCAGCCCTTAATTCAGGTGAAAAATTTAGGTTATCGAAATGACTTCGGCATTCCAGTATTCTCAGATCTTTCTTTCGATATTCATCCTGGAACGATTACGGCGATTGTAGGGAAAAATGGGAGTGGTAAAAGCACTCTAGCGGAGTTTCTTTACGGTGCTCGAGTGCCAAACTCGGGTTTGGTAAACGTATTAGGTTTGGATCTCAGATACAGTGCGAAGGAAGAGCTCAGATCGCATTTTGCTTACGTAGGGCATTCTGAATTGCTGACTGGAACAATTCTAGAAAATATACGGATGGATCGAGATTCGGTGAGTTTAGAGCAGATTCAGAGTGTTTTGACGGGGCTCGGGCTGTCGGATTTTGTGGATTCGCTCCCGGAGGGCCTGATGACCCGAGTTTCGTCCGGACGTTTTCCTCTTTCCTCAGGGCAGGCCCAGAAGGTATTGATTGCGAGGGCCTGTGTGGGGCAGCCTAAGATTCTCATTCTCGATGATAGTTTGGATCTTTTAGATCCTGATTCGATTCAGGGGATTTCTGAATTTCTAAAGGTGCGTGATCGCTCGGGTGCGGTCGTCTTGACGACGCGCAGCCCTGATCTCGCAAAACGGTTTGATCAAATTGTCGTTTTATCGCCGGCACACCCCGATGGACCTGAAAATCAATCGGCCGGTCAGATGTCCCTCGGTTTTCCGGGGCGTGGAGCGGCTCATGAATAATCTTCAGTTTCACTCGAAGGATCACTACCGCTCTTACCGGTTAACGCAGGTCCCCGATGTCATCGGCCTGCTGGCTCGCGGGCTCGTGGTTTTTATTCTGCTTTGGGGAGTTGCGCTGCTTTTTGTCCCTTGGCAACAGACTTCACTAGGGTTTGGCCGGGTTTTGGCTTATTCGCCGACAGAGCGTCAGCAAAGTATTGATGCTCCCGTCGAGGGCCGTCTGGTCAGGTGGTTTGTGCAGGAGGGTTCGACTGTTCAGAAGGGAGACCCGATCGTCGAGATTACCGACAACGATCCTGAGATTTTGAATCGTTTGAAATCGGAAAGGCAAGCGGTTGAAGCACGCCTAGGTGCCGCCCAGATGTCTCTGAAAGTAGCTAAAGTGAATTTAGATCGGCAAAAAAGTCTTTTCGAAAAAGGACTGAGTTCGAAACGAGCATTCGAGTTGGCAACTCTCGAGTACGCTAAGTTTCTTACCGACGAAGCGAATTCAAAAACGGAGCTCGTTCGTCTCGAGACGCGACTTGCAAGACAGACGACGCAATTTGTGACTGCACCGAGAAATGGGGCTATTTTAAGGCGAATTGCTGGAGAAGCATCAGTCTTGGTTAAATCAGGAGATTCTTTGGCGATTTTGGTGCCGGATACGAGTTCGCGGGCAGTGGAGTTATTGATTGATGGGAGTGATATTTCCCTGATTCAGCCTGGGCAAGAGGTGAGGCTTCAATTTGAGGGTTGGCCTGCCATTCAATTTAGTGGGTGGCCGTCTATTGCGGTGGGTACGTTTACAGGTCAGGTCTCGATTATCGATGCCGCGGATAATGGGAATGGAAAATTTCGGGTCTTAGTTTCCCCTACGATTCCGGAGGCTTGGCCTTCGAGTTCGGCTCTAAGACAGGGGGTTCGTGCTCAGGGATGGGTCTTGTTAGGGCGGGTGAAGCTGGGTTATGAGATTTGGCGGAGGTTCAACGGGTTTCCGGCGCTGAGGACTCCCCCTCCGGGTGAAAATGAGAAACAAAAAAAAGGGAAACGTTGAGGTCAGTGCTTTGAGTGGTGCGTATCAAAGACCGAAAAAAATAAATTTTGTTGGATTTGGCCTTCTCTGTGCTGCTCTGGTCGGCTTTCGGGGCTCGCTCGCTTGCGCTTCGCCTCTGACTTTAGGTGAGCTCTTGGCTTCTGTGTCTCAGCACTATCCCCTGCTGGTGGGGGCTCGTTTAGAACTCCAGAAAGCGCAGGCCGATTTTCTTTCGGCTCAGGGTGGATTTGATCCCAACGTGAAGTCCTCTTTTGTGAGTTCAGTGGAAGGATATTATAAGAATACTTATACTGATCTGAGTATCGAACAACCGACTGCGCTTTGGGGAACTCGTGTTTTCGCAGGCTGGCGCAATGGTCAAGGGAGTTTTCCCATTTATGACGCCAAATATGCGACGTTTACTGGGGGAGAGTTTCGGGGGGGGGTCGAGGTGCCTTTGCTGAAAGGGGGCGAGATCGATGATCGTCGGTTGAGAGCAGGGACGTCCGAGAAAGGAGTCGAGTGGGCGGAGCGCGGATTGGATGCTCAAAGACTCGAGATCAATAAGCAGGCCTCTTTTAAATATTGGGACTGGCTGGCAGCAGGGAAGCGGTTGAAAGTGGCTGAGAATCTTCTAGAGATCTCTTTGGTTCGCGATAAGGGGTTAATTGATCGAGTGAGACATGGAGATTCGCCCCAGATTGATCAGACGGATAATTTGCGCGCGGTGACCCAGCGAAGAG
>CAINWE010000420.1 GCA_903854365.1 Oligoflexia bacterium | reverse complement strand
TTACCTGACAGCGCAGCCTCCCTGAACGCAAGAGAGCCCGCAATTTTAAATGCCACGTCAGTTGAGTCCGTCTCATGGAAGGATCCACCCAGCAAGGTGGCCTTAATGTCAGTAGCCGGATAACCAGCAATCACCCCGCCCAACATTGCCTCTTGAATCCCTTTTTCGATTGCAGGAATAAATTCCTTCGGAATCAGCCCCGGCTGCATCTGGTTTGCAAATAAAAACCCCGAGCCCTGCTTCAGAGGCTCCAATTGAATCACGCAGTGACCGTACTGCCCTCGACCGCCCGACTGACGAACGAATTTTCCCTCTCCGCGTGCAGACTGGGAGATGGTCTCTTTATAGGACACTTGCGGTTGCCCCACATTACCCTCAACCTTAAACTCACGCCGCATACGATCGACGATAATCTCCAGATGCAACTCACCCATTCCGCTAATCAGCGTCTGACCGGTATCTTCGTTACTCACCACCCGAAATGATGGATCCTCAACTGCCAACTTTTGCAAGGCATTAGCCAACTTTTCTTCATCGGCTTTAGTTTTAGGTTCAATGGCAATCGAAATCACTGGCTCTGGAAACTCCATCTTCTCCAGCAAAATCGGCTGAGATTCATCACAAAGAGTATCCCCAGTGGTCGTAAATCGCAGCCCCACGGCCGCAGCTATATCGCCAGCCCTCACTTCTGAAATATCTTCCCGCTTATTTGCGTGCACCTGAAGCAGGCGCCCTAAACGTTCACGCTTGCCTTTAGCAGCATTATAGACCATCACGCCGGTCTGGATCTTGCCTGAATACACCCTAAAATAGGTCACTTGCCCGACAAACGGATCATTCATGATCTTAAAAGCCAGGGCTGAAAACGGAGCATCAAAATCGCATTGACGCATCAACACTTGCTGATCACTTTCGAGACTCTTACCCTCTACTGGAGGCTTATCCAAGGGCGACGGCAAGAAATCAACAACCGCATCCAACATCGGTTGGACACCTTTATTTTTGAAGCTCGCCCCGCAAGTCACAGGAACTAACTTCATAGACAAGCACCCAACTCTCAAAGCCTTCTTAAGATCCTCTACCCCAATCGATTGACCACTAAGGTAGAGGTCAGTCAGACTCTCGTCACACTCAGCAGATGCCTCAATCATTTTCTCTCGATAGAGCTGAGCATCTTCAAGCAGATCACCAGGAATCTCGACCTGTTCAAACTTAGCACCCAAATCATCCGACTGCCATCGGATGGCCTTCATTTCAATTAGGTCAATAACTCCTTGAAACGAATCTTCCTTTCCCCAAGGAATTTGAATCGCGACAGGACGAGCCTTAAGCCGATTCTCGATTTGGTGCAACACTTCGAAGAAATCCGCACCAACTCGGTCCATTTTATTCACAAAAGCAATGCGTGGTACGTGGTATTTATCCGCTTGCCGCCAAACCGTCTCTGACTGGGGCTCAACTCCCCCAACTGCACAAAAAACAGCTACGGCTCCATCCAAAACCCTTAACGAACGCTCAACTTCAATTGTGAAATCTACGTGACCCGGAGTATCGATGATATTAATTCGATACTCCTTCCAAAACGAAGTCGTCGCAGCAGAGGTAATAGTGATACCACGCTCCTGCTCCTGAGGCATCCAATCCATCACTGCGGTTCCTTCGTGAACCTCCCCCAATTTATGGGTCTTACCAGTGTAGTAGAGAATGCGCTCAGTAGTCGTGGTTTTACCGGCATCAATGTGGGCCATGATGCCGATATTACGAGTCTTTTTAAGCTGATCGATCACCATCTATAATGGGCAAATGCCTTATTAGCTTCAGCCATCTTATGAACGTCTTCTCGCTTCTTCATCGCGCCGCCGCGACCATTAGCCGCTTCAATCATTTCTGCAGCCAAACGCTCCGCCATAGAATGCTCTGGGCGAGAGCGAGCCGACTCAATCAACCATCGAGACGCCAAAGACTGACGCCTTGCAGGCTTAACCTCAATGGGGACCTGATAAGTTGCACCACCCACACGGCGAGACTTTACCTCTAAAAGCGGCTTCACGTTTTCTAGAGCCTTCTTAAACAATTTCAAACCGTCTTCTCCGGTTCGAGTCTGCATGACATCAACACAGCCGTAGAAAATGCTTTCTGCCGTAGACTTTTTACCCTGCTGCAGGAGACTGCTGACAAACTTAGCAACGACTACGTCGTTAAACTTAGGATCAGGGAGGATTTCACGTTTTCTTACAAATTTCTTTCGGCCCATTTCTATCTTTCCTTATTCTACGTAAAAAATTTTCTTAATTACTTAGCTGCTGGTGCTGCACCGGCTGCAACTTTTTTCGCGCCGTACTTGGAGCGGCTTTGCTTACGATTAGCAACACCTTGTGCATCCAGCGGTCCTCGGACAGTGTGATAGCGAACTCCTGGGAGATCTTTCACACGGCCGCCACGAATTAAAACAATAGAGTGCTCTTGAAGATTATGCCCAATCCCAGGAATATAGGAGGTCACTTCGTAGCCATTGGTCAATCGAACACGGCACACTTTCCGCAATGCTGAATTTGGCTTCTTAGGGGTGGTGGTATAAACACGTGTGCAAACGCCGCGGCGCTGTGGGCAACTCTGGAGAGCGGGGGATTTGGTCTTCCAAAGCTTATTAGTGCGGCCCTTTCGAATGAGCTGGTTAATGGTGGGCATGAACTACTTTTCCTTTCCTATCTGTCCAACTATAGACAACGTAGCATTTCGATCTGATATTTCGGCCTTTTTCTCAGGCTACAAAACTTTTGTCTTCTCTTATTCGATGAGAGTCCAAGAGTCAACCCTGAGCCGCGAAGGACTGTGAAAATAGTCGAGTCAAGCAGGGGGGTCAAGCTAAATCTCACCCAGCGCTGCAAGATGATCAACAGTGAGGAAGCTACTTAGTGTTTTACGGTACCTGGTATTTCGCTACGAGGCTCCTCATGAGCTAGCTCTCCGGGAGGTACCGCTGAAATAGGTAACTCGGTCACCTTCGGAGCCAAAAAATCTTTCGGATTTTCAAGCTCTAGCGCTAGGCGCAAGACCTCGTCAGCGTGCTCAACTGGAACAATCTCCATCCCCGAGGTAATCTCCCCAGGAACCTTTTTCAAATCTGGCACATTCCCCTTAGGAATGATCACGATTTTGATATTACCAATCTTAGCTGCCAGAAGCTTTTCCTTCAGGCCGCCGATCGGCAATACCCGACCCCGCAATGTGATCTCGCCAGTCATGGCCACTTCTTTTTTGACCGGAACTTTCACTAAGGCACTCGTAATCGCCGTAGCCATCGTAATACCAGCCGATGGGCCATCTTTGGGCACTGCGCCCTCTGGAACATGTAAATGGATATCGATCGCCTGATAAAAATCCTTATCAAGACCCAAGGCAGTAGCCCTGGATCGAACGTAGCTCATCGCCGTAGCTGCCGACTCTTGCATCACCTCGCCGAGCTTACCGGTGATCTTCACTTGACCCTTACCCGGCACGACACTCACCTCGATCTGCAGCAGATCACCCCCCGCTTCGGTATAGGCAAGTCCGTTCGTCAACCCCACTTCATTCTGCTCCTCTGCCTTACTCACCAAGTACTTAGGCGGACCAAGCATCTCCTCAAGATCTAACTCCGTCACCCGAATCAGTCCTTGTGAGCCCGTGATTGCGCGCTCAGTCAACTGGCCCGAGGGAATTCCCGTCTTAGACACAGCGGCCTTAGACTTAGCCTTTAGCGTTGGTAATGCCTGAGGAGCTGAAAAATCTACACTGGCACCCAGAGGCTTTTCGTCACGCCTTTCTACAATTTTTTTAGCCACTTTCCGACAAATGGTTGCTACCATTCGCTCCAGATTCCTCACTCCAGCTTCCCGCGTGTAGCTCCGAATTAATCCACTCACCGCATCATCCGAAATCTCAATATCCCCTTCGGTGAGCCCGTGAGCCTCCATTTGCTTAGAAATCAAATACTTCCTAACAATGTTAAACTTTTCAACCTCGGTATAGCCAGAGATCGAAATCACTTCCATGCGATCTAAGAGAGGCTTTGGAATTGAATGCAAGGAATTTGCAGTCAACACAAACATAACCTTAGAAAGATCATAATCCACTTCCAAATAATGATCCCCGAAGGCTACGTTTTGCTCTGGATCTAAAACCTCAAGAAGCGCCGAAGAAGGGTCACCCCTAAAGTCCATACTCATTTTATCCACTTCATCAAAGAGAAACACAGGATTAGACGAGCCCGCTTTCTTCAACGACTGAATCACTTTGCCAGGCAGCGCACCTACATAGGTCCGCCGGTGTCCACGAATCTCCGCCTCATCTCTCACACCGCCGAGCGAACACCGAACAAATTTCTTATTCAGCGACTTCGCGATTGACTTTGCCAGGGAAGTCTTTCCTACGCCCGGGGGACCAGCCAAACAAAGAATCTGTCCTTTGGAGTTCTCAGTCAAAACCCTCACTGCCAAATACTCTAAAATTCTCTCTTTCACTTCTTCGAGCC
>CAINWE010000419.1 GCA_903854365.1 Oligoflexia bacterium | reverse complement strand
CAATCAGCTCATTCACAAATTTCTCAGCCGACAAATAAGCCACCCGAGCGTTGGGATTCATGGCAATTAAATGATTACCGATCGCGTGCAAAAGATGGGTTTTGCCCAATCCAGGAGGACTATACAAAAACAAAGGGTTGTATTGCCGCGCAGGCTGCTCAGCCACTGCAATGGCACTTGCGTGAGCAAACTGATTACTCGCCCCGACGACGAAATTTTCAAAAAAATACCTAGGATCCGGGTTATCGTGAGAACTCCGGGAGCCAGGCCCCACAACCACTCCAACCGTAGAAAGCGGAGGCTGAGAAACCAAAGGAGTCGCGCTTGACTCCGTGAGAGAAAACGCATCTCCCCGCGGCCCTCGGGCCGTCTCCTTAACGCAAAGCTGTATCTGACACCGACCACCCGAAACCTGCGTGAGAGCTTCTTCTATTGTTTTTTGGTAATGATCCCTCACCCACTGGGCAGAAAAGTCATTGGGAGCAGCCATTTTCACGACAATCCCCTGACCCCCCTCCGAGACTTCTGAAAACTCTAACGGAAGAATCCATGCGTGGAGCTGATTTTGAACCACTGTTTGCTCTAAGATGCGACAGGCCGATTCCCAGAGATCTGGCCACCGTTTGAATTCAGAATGATTTGAATGGTTCATAAAAAGGTCCTCTGAGCACTAACATGTCGTTTTTTTTATAGCTAGCACTTCTCACAGCGCAACCCACCGGGCGTGAAGCCCACAAAAGCAGTCTCCCTCACTTAGCCTTGACAAGCTGCCTCGCTTTAGGTAGTGAAGATCGGATATCAATTTTGTAGAGCATTTTCCGGACAGGATTTTTTATGAAGAGAACTTTTCAGCCAAGCAGAACAAAACGCCGTCGTAGACATGGATTTCGCGCACGAATGAAAACATCCGACGGCCAGAAAGTTTTGAATCGCCGTCGAGCTAAGGGCCGCAAGCGATTGACCGCAAAGGTAGCAGGCAAATAAGCCTTTGATTTTGGCAGCACGCGATTTTAGTACAAAAAAGCGCCTTCACTACACTTGGGAATACCGAAATTTCTTTAATCAGAGCCAAGTGTTCAAGCTTTCGGAGTGTACGATTTTTCGAGTTCCCAATCTGCTGGGGCATTTTAGATTAGGCATCACCCTGAAGGCAAGGGGCTCGTCCGTAGAGCGAAATCGCGTGAAGCGACAAATTCGAGAAGCCTTTCGCACCCAGCAAAGCGCACTCGGTAGCTACGACTACAACATTGTCATTCCCGGTCACAAGAAAATGGCTTTCCCCTATCCAGAAAAACTGGGTAGCTGCCTCAGGGAGCGCCTTGTTCGTGCGATCCAAAGTAATTAATTTCATCACGCGCCTCTACCAATGGATACTGTCCCCTGTTTTACATTGGCTTTGCGGTCCAAATTTTGGTTGCCGGTTTGTACCCTCGTGTAGCAACTACGCAAATGAGGCTTTGAACCTATATGGGCTCTCTGGGCTCCGCCTGATCGTCTGCAGAATTTCTCGATGTCATCCTTTCTCTCCCGCTGGCTATGACCCAGTCCCCCATGCTATAGGGGAGACACAAATCAATATCCAATCTCAGCATGGAAGGTAAATAATGGACCGTCGGACCGCGCTAGCAGTAGTTATTTGCATGTTAATTTTAATGGGGTGGCAGAAATTTTTCATTGAGCCCCGCATGGCCGCGCCAATCGGAACATCGGCGTCTGCGCCGGCCAGAGAAGAAGTAAATCCAGCCACCGCTCCAAGCGCTCCCAATACGTTGGCCCAAGGACTAAGCCCGTCGACGGTCCACAAATCCTCAAGCCCACTCACGATCGATGGCAACAATGGTCAAATTCGATTAGACGATGGCAAAAACTTTCTGTCCGACTGGATTTTGAAGGACTACAAACAAGGGATGAGCCAAGATGCACCGTTAGTAGATCTCAAAGCGCTCACTCATCAAGAGGGTCAACTGCAACTAGCATTTGATGACTCGAGCCTCGCTTACTTAAATCAAGTTCAAGGAACTCTCACTCCAACTCCACACGGAGCAACATGGAGTTATGAAGACTCTAACGTCAAGCTGCTTCGTGAGTTTACGCTGACTCCAAATAACCCCTCCATGGAGGCTCGGATCACTGCGGAATTCAAAACGAGATCACCAAGATTCGCTTTCATTTCCTTAGTTTCAGAAAACGCCAGTCAAGACCAAGAAGCTCAGGATCAGCAACTCCTTTATTGGCACCAAGGACTGGAACGCGTTCCCCTCAAAGATGGCTTAGAACAAAAGCAGATCGCCGCGCCCGTAAAATTCATCGCTGCGACTAGCCGCTATTTCCTCTTGGCAGCAGTAGACGAAAGCCCAGTGGCCCCCAACGCCCTCCAGCAACCCGCAGGCCCCAAAACGGGCAGAATCAGTCTTGTTTACCCCGTTGCAGGTAACGCCATTCAAATTCCTCTGAAGATCTACTTCGGGCCAAAGGAACTGAACGCTTTGAGAAGTGTCGACCCCACGCTGGATCAAGCCGTAGATTTTGGCTGGTTCACTATTTGTGCCTATCCCCTATTAAAGCTCCTCAAATGGCTTTATCAATTTGTACAAAACTACGGCATTGCAATCATATTACTGACTCTTTTACTTAAAATGCTCACGTTCCCACTCAACTACAAGAGTATGAAAAACATGAAGAACATGGCTAGACTTCAGCCACAACTTCAACGGATTAAAGAGCGATACAAGGACGACCGTGAAGCTCTCAACCGTGAAATGCTCTCCTTGATGAAAAACAATGGATATAATCCAATGGCTGGATGCCTGCCTATTTTGATCCAAATGCCAATCTTTTTTGCCCTTTATCGCGTACTCTACAGCTCCATTGAGCTGTATCACGCCCCCTTTGGCCTATGGATTCATGACCTTTCGAGTCGAGACCCACTGTATATCACTCCGGTACTCCTTTCCTTCACGATGTTTATCCAACAAAAGCTCACGCCAAACACTGCGACTGACCCGGCTCAGGCCAGAATGATGCAGCTCATGCCCCTGATTTTTGGTGCTTTTATGATCGCGCTTCCCTCAGGCTTGACGTTGTATATGTTGGTCAATGCCTTAGCGAGTATTGGCCAGCAGATCTTCCTCAATAAGAAGCTCGATATTAAACCGGCCTAGACCCTTGCTGTATGGCTCAGAAGGAAACTTACTTATCCGAAGACACGATTGCAGCCCTGTCCACCCCAACTGGTGGTGCGGTTGCAAT
>CAINWE010000418.1 GCA_903854365.1 Oligoflexia bacterium | reverse complement strand
GCCTTGAAGTAGTGACGGCTATGCGCCCCAGATTCTTCCTAACCTGACGTACACAGACAAGGGAGAGACCTACAGTCGCTATTTTTGGTCCTCGTCGGTTCGCCCCGACTTCTCCAATAGCGCCTACGTCTTCAATGGGCGTCTTGGCGACTTCGACACCGGCTACCGCAGCTACGACGTCTACTACCTCTCGGTGCGTTGCGTTGGTGCGCGCCGCTAGCGTGGGAAGTCAATTTAATGATTTGTTAATTGAGCGGGCGCGTGTCGCGCCCGCTCTTCCCGTTCTTGTGTTTTGACTTAGCGACCGAAGGTCGCCTTGATTTTTTTTGAAAAATGGCGCGCACACAGCATCTTCCTCTCTATCAGTCTGTTTTTGGTTACACGAGAGAGATGTATCGCCTGCGCGCGACGCTCCCTAAATCCGTTAAGCACGATCTTGGCCAAGAAATCTGTGAATCTTCCATCAAGCTGTTGAAGTGCGTGGTGATTGCCAACGGGGCCGTCAAGAAGGAGTCCTACTTAAATCGGCTTGTTTTGGAAATTGAGATCCAGTGGGCACTTCTTCGCCTTCTCTATGAGTTAAAAGCCGGGAGTGCCGGACAATTCAAATTATTCTCTGAGCGGCTTTCTGACATAACAAAACAAGGCCAGGCATGGCTAAGGTGGGTACAGACTCAGGAACGAAAAAAGTCGAGCCCCGTAAAAAAACCACTTGCCGAGACTCCGCAAACCACGTCAAAAGATATTTGAGGTCGGTGGCCAGAATTTCTGGTTTTACGGAACCAGAAAGCGTGCCTGACTTTCCCACGGGAGCCCGGTCATGGAAAATTTTTCCACGGCAATCAATCGAAACCTAGATCCCGCAAGCCAATGCGGCCTTTGGGTGGGTGCAGTTACGGGTGCATGGCGGTCCTCGTCGGTTCACCCCGACAACTCCAATAACGCCTACAACTTCAATGGGCGTAATGGCGACATCGACAACGACAACCGCAGCAACGACGACAACAACTCGGTGCGTTGCGTTGGTGCGCGCCGCTAGCGAGGGAATACTGATCTGACTTGGGGGTTACCGATGTCTATTAGCGAAGGCGAATGGCTCGGTAACCCTTTTTGATTTTGTATGGTGACCATGATCTCGGATCAATCTCCGGCGGTATCGCGGAACCGGAAAGGTCTTTTTCAAACCGCTTTAGGGATTTTTTTCTAAAGCCGAAGCTCTCGGAATGAACGAGACTGCCGAATCGAGAGTTGATGGATGCAAGCCCTTGCTGCAAAACGGGATTGGGTAGCCATGGTGCTAGGGGATGAGGCTTAAATGAAAGCGGCTCGTCGGTCAGTTTTGCCAATTGCCGCAGCCCTTGAATGAATTTCCATTTCTTTTTCCCCGTGGGAAAAAACTGAATTGGCTCGCTGCGAGTCCCTGTCTGAGCGCAATGACATCCCAGATAGGTGATCCCCTCCTCAAGGCGCACCAGTTTGGTTTTAGCTGGATTGAGCCGTTGATGGCGGTAGTTTTGAAGCCAAAGATCAATTGGCTTTTCCCATTTCCGAAGTCGCTCAATATCACGGTCAAGTAGAAGTAGATCATCCATATAACGGAGGTAGGCCGTTGGTTTGAGTTGCCGCTGAATGAAATGGTCCAGTCCGTTCAGGTAGACATTGGCCCCGAATTGACTCGTGAGGTTCCCGATTGGTAGACCACAATCTTGAGGCTGGGAAAACCAGCTCTTTGCAAGAGGGATCAACTCACGGTGAATCGTCGGGTTTTGGATCTTGGCGCCAAGTCTTCCATCGTTTAGATAGATTACGTGAATTAGGGCTCTGATTTCTGGAAAGGGTGCATGCTTTTCCATGAGGGAGCAAAGCGTGGGCCGGTTAATGGTGACAAAGAAGCGAGCCAGGTCGAGCTGTAGCACCCAAACCGGCGATCGCCCACCGCGGCTGATTCTACGGACTTGTATTTGAAGGTGTTTTAAGGCCCCGTGAACCCCTTTCCCTTTGCGACACGCAAAACTAGAATGAATAAACTTTTTTTCCCAGATTGGTTCCATCACTGTGACAACAAGGTGATGCACTACGCGGTCACGAAATTCTGCGGCGAAAATCTCCCGCGGTTTTGGTTCATCCACGACAAAACATTTCATGGGCTCGGGACGGTAGGTTCCCGAATGGATTTCCCTCTGAAGCTGAAGAAGACTCTGACCCAGGTGTCGTTCAAAACGGGACTGGCTGCCATTAGCAGTTTTTTTCAGTCGACACGCGCGATAAGCACGAAGAAGATCCTCAAATCTCGGCCATCGGTCCTGGGGTCCTTGTAAAATTTAGATCTTTGCACAATCAATAAACGTATCTCTGAAGATGATAACTCTCCTTGGGCTAAGAGCGGTTTCACTTCTTCAACTTTCTGGGTAAGTCTTGCGGCCTGG
>CAINWE010000417.1 GCA_903854365.1 Oligoflexia bacterium | reverse complement strand
GGCGAGGCAGAACGACTGGGTGCAATCGCTCTGGTAGGTGAAACGCCCGCTGCGGAAGTCCACGCTGCAGTACCTTATTTTGAGGTTGATGACAGCGCTTTGGCTCTGGCGACTTTAGCATCCGACTATTATAAAAATCCATCGCAGGGCCTTTTGGTGGTGGGTGTCACGGGCACTAGTGGCAAGACTACTACGACCTACCTGGTCGAATCGATTCTCAAGGAAGCCGGTCATTCAGTTGGAATGATTGGAACAGTGAATGTGAGATATGCGGGCGTACAGGAGTCGTCCACTCATACGACTCCGGGGGCAGTAGAGTTGCAAATGTTGCTCTCTCGAATGAAGTCTCACGGTTGTACGGCTGTTGTAATGGAAGTGTCTTCGCATGCTCTGCGCCAACGAAGAGTGCATGGAATTGACTTTGACGGAATGATCTTCACGAATTTATCCCCTGAGCACTTAGATTATCATCGAGACATGGAGGATTACTTCGAGGCTAAGGAGATTCTGTTTTCGGAAATTGCGTTCAGTTCTATTCAGGCAGGTAAAAAGCCTTTTGCTGCGATCAATGGTTCGGACCGTTATGGAAAAAAATTGTTAGAAAAGTTGGCACTTCGGGTTGGCTTTGCAATTCCGAAAATAGGGGTGTTTGGGGACTTACAGGGTTTGAGTTGCCGTGTCGACGGCATTTCTGGCTCGATTGGTTCGGTGAATGTGGAGTCCGCTTTAGTAGGGGAGTTTAACGCGACTAATATCGGCGGTGCAGTTGAATGTGCGCTCGGGCTTGGAATTGCTTCAAATTTCATCGAGGCGGGGATCAAAAAATTGCATGGAGTTCCTGGAAGATTGGAGAGGGTTGTCAATTCAAAAGGGATTCACATTTGGGTGGATTATGCGCATAAACCAGACGCTTTAGAGAAGGTCATTAAAACCTTAAGGGAGATGCGGTCCGGGGGGCGTTTGATCACGGTTTTTGGTTGTGGTGGTGATCGAGATCGTAAGAAGAGACCACTCATGGGGAAGCTAGCCATGGAATGGTCGGATTGGGTTTGGGTGACTTCGGATAATCCTCGCACAGAAGAGCCTCTAGCGATCATCCGGGACATTGTGACTGGGATGGTCGGGGCTAAGAACTTCACCGTTGAGGTGGATCGCAAAAAAGCAATTTTTAGTGCCATTGCCGCTGCGAATCCTGGGGATTTGGTCCTGATCGCAGGGAAAGGGCATGAGGATTATCAAATTGTGGGGACTCAAAAGATTCATTTTGATGATCGTGAAGTGGCGGCAGAGGCGATTAGGTGTTGACATCGACTTTCGAAAATCAGTAGCATCTCTGAATGCTCCTTTATTTTCTTTACCCACTTCACGCCAATGTGACGTTCTTAAACGTCTTTAAATACATCACTTTTCGGACCTTCGGCGCGAGTATTACGAGTGTCTTGCTGTGTATGTTGATTGGGCCCTCTTACATTCGCCTGCTCCAGAAAATGCAAATGGGTCAAATGATCCGAGAAGACGGGCCGAAGTCACATCTTTCAAAAAAGGGTACCCCAACCATGGGTGGGGGATTGATCCTTTTTGCGATTATCCTGCCGACTTTGCTTTGGGCCGATCTCACGAATAAAAATATATGGGTAGCTGTCACCGTGACCCTTTTGTTCGGGGTGATCGGCTACATTGATGACTATAGAAAAGTAGTGAAAAAAAACCCCAAGGGTCTCTCGGGGCGGCAGAAGCTTTTTGGTCAGACGATAGTTGCCCTTGCTGCGGCTATCTTTATTTACGTGACTCGCGATACCCCTCCTGTTCTCAAGTTCCCCTTTTTTAAGGAGTGGTCGTTTTATTTGGGAGCGCTTTTTATTCCGTTTGCTACGTTTGTTATTGTCGGGGCCTCGAATGCCGTGAATCTCACCGATGGTTTAGACGGGCTTGCGGTGGGGCCGACGATGACCACGTCAGCTACCTTTTTGATTTTGGCCTATTGTGCTGGGCACATTAAAATCGCTGAGTATCTACAAATTCCTTATATTGCGGGAGCTGGAGAACTGGCTATCTTTTGTGGTTGTGTGGCAGCGTCCTGTTTGGGCTTCCTGTGGTTCAATACCTATCCTGCCCAAGTCTTTATGGGGGATGTAGGTTCTTTGCCCTTAGGGGCTGCACTTGCAGTGGTAGCCGTAATTACTAAGAACGAAATTCTCTTAGCTCTCTGTGGTGGCGTATTCGTGGTGGAAGCGCTTTCTGTCATGGCGCAAGTAGCCTCTTTTAAAATGACTGGAAAAAGGGTATTCAGAATGGCCCCAATTCACCACCATTTTGAACTAAAGGGCTGGGCGGAGCCTAAGGTGATCGTCAGATTTTGGATTATTTCAATTCTTTTGGCGTTGTTCACTCTCTCGACTCTTAAATTGAGGTAATG
>CAINWE010000416.1 GCA_903854365.1 Oligoflexia bacterium | reverse complement strand
CCGCTGAGCGCGAAATAGAAAGCGAGCTCAAACGCCGTTAGTCGTCT
The DNA here is from genome assembly GCA_903854365.1 of Oligoflexia bacterium. Classification (GTDB taxonomy): domain Bacteria; phylum Bdellovibrionota; class UBA1018; order UBA1018; family UBA1018; genus CAINWE01. Next base: position 2,564 of record CAINWE010000416.1, on the reverse strand, counting down.
TCACGGGCCTTGATCGTTGGCGAGTGATCGATCAGCTCGAGTTGATGGCAAAACACCTTTCGGTGTCACTCAGGTTTTCTTACTTCCTTGCTAAATGCAAGATTTCTACGATATAAATCAACGTTCTATGAGTTTTATTGTGGGGAAGACCATTACCGAAACTTTTCTTGAGCGTGTGAAAAAATCTCCGGGGGTGATTGGATTTCAGTTTCGACCCACCTATCCCGAGGCTGGTCCTGTCGGTAAGTGGAAGCGAGTCACGTTTAAAGAATTTTATCAGGAATGTCGCCTGATTTCTTTTGGCTTGATGGCCTTAGGGATTCAGCCTGGCGATCGGGTGGTCATCGTATCGAATACCCGGTATGAGTGGGCGCTTGCAGATCTGGCGATTTTAGGAGCCAGAGCTGTGACGGTGCCGGTCTATGCATCCAGCACTGCTCAGGATGCCCAATCTATCATTGAGCACTCCGAAGCTCGAGTCGCCTTCGTTGAAGATTTGAGTCAGCTGGCTAAACTATTGGATCTGCGCGCTGAAAGTCCTTCTCGATTTCCGCGTCTCGAGAAAATCGTCGTATTTGAGCCTATGGCTGTGGCTCGTGCCCAGAGAGACTCTCGCGGAACTCAGAACGTGCTCACGATGCAAGCTTTGCGTGAATTGGGGAGACGTGAAGAAGGTCGTACCCCTCTGCGCTTTGAAGAAAATTTGAGAGGCGCGCAGCCACAGGATTTGATGACCATTTGTTATACATCAGGAACGACCGGCGTGCCCAAAGGGGTGATGCTGACTCACGACAATTTGATGAGCGTTCTAGAGGATTGTGTTGCCGTCCTTCGTCGAGCATTGCGGCCTGAGGCTGAGGTGGTGTTGGCAGCGCTTCCCTTTTCTCATATTTTCGGGAAAGTCGAGGCGCTTGCTCTCTATACGTTTGGGTGGAGGTGCGTGTTTTCCGAGAATACTTCGCAGTGGATGAATGACTTGCTCGAGATTCAACCTACTTTGATCTTTGCGGTTCCGCGGCTCTTTGAGAAAATTGAGGCCAAAATCAGACTTCAAGTCGAGGCTGGACCGGTCGGGCGTAAGCGGCTTTTTGATTGGGCAATGCACGCGGGACGGCGCTATTACTCAGCAATTTGGGCTCAGCGGAGACCGTCGGTTCGGGACGCTGTTGAATATCGAGCAGCCCGAAAACTGGTTTTTCGAAAGGTCGCGTCGGTCTTTGGAAGTCGCCTCAAGTTTGCGATTTGCGGAGGGGCACCTTTGTCGCGAGACTTGGGGGAATGTTTTCAAATAATGGGGGTCAAGATTTTAGAGGGCTATGGTCTTACCGAGACGTGTGCCCCGGTAGCCTTCAATTGTGTTGAGGACACTCGATTTGGGGTGGTGGGTAAGCCACTTCCAGAGGTGGCCATTAAGATCGCTGAGGACGGAGAAATTTTAGTACGTTCTCGAAAAGTGTTTGCCGGATATTATCGCATGCCGGAAGAGACCCAGCAGGTACTTGTGGATGGGTGGTTTCATACCGGGGATGTGGGTTCGCTGGATGCAGAGGGTTTTCTCCGGATTACAGATCGGAAAAAAGATCTGATTGTGACCAGCGGAGGGAAAAATATAGCACCTCAGAAAATTGAAAATCTGGCTATGAATCAGAAGGTCATCCAACATCTCGTAGTCATTGGGGACCGGCATCACTATTTGACTGCGCTTTTGACTTTGGATCGGGATGCCGTCATTCGATACGCGAATGAAAATCACATCTTTTTCAGTGAGTTTTCGGAGTTGATCAAAAACTTAAAGATCATCAACTGGGTTCAGAAAATGGTAGATGAGGTCAATCGCAGCCTAGCACCCTATGAAACCATTAAGAAATTTGTGATTCTACCTCATGAGTTTACAGTAGCGGGTGGAGAGCTGACGCCGTCCCTCAAGATTCGGAGAAAGTGGATCAGTCAGAAATATCAGAGTGAGGTGGAGAGTTTGTATGCTGAGCCGCTTCGCCTTACAGTTGACTCCGTTTGAAGACTTCGGTAACACTGAGCTTTGTTTTGCCCAATAAGGAGTAGGTATGGCCCGCATTACCATTGAAGATTGTCTCGATCACGTCAACAATATGTACGAACTCGTTCACCTTGCGACCAAGCGAACACGTCAGCTCTATAAGGGGTCTGAGCCGTTAGTAAAAAGTAAGAATCGGGTGATTGTTACGGCTTTGAGAGAAATCGCTGCCGGACGAGTGAAGGCTGTGGTTCGATCGAACGAGAGCGGAGATGACGATCTGCCTCCGATGTCTAACTAATTCTTCCAGACGTCCGCCCGAGTTTGCTCGTTTCAATCCAGAGGCTTTTTTGAAAAATCTCTTCGAAGAGCATTTTTCTTTGATTGATCCGTAAGATATTAAGATCGCTTGTACTGCGTCCATGGATGGTGAGTTTGACTCGTTGCTTACGAACGGTGACGCTCTTGAGCAATGCTCGATTCGGCTTTCCGTGGGACAACGCTTCAGAGATTTTCATGAGAGCAAGCAATTTGAGAAAGATACTTCGATCTTTTTTGTCTTTCACAAAAT
>CAINWE010000415.1 GCA_903854365.1 Oligoflexia bacterium | reverse complement strand
TCTGGACACGGGAAGAATTCGAAAAGGAGCGCGAAGCTTTTGCTGCATTTCCGTCGATACACTTCGTGGAGTTTCCAAACGCAGGACACGGGCTACCCTTTGAACAACGTACAGCATTTATCGAATATTTAAAACGGGAGATGAGCCAACCCACCGCTATTTGAGCCCCAGCTGCCGATCGGCAACTTCTCGCTGACTAGCGATATGCTATTACTTATAGGCAAGCCTCGGAGTTTAAAAAAATCTGTAAGCTACCTCAACTTCTCAGTCCGAGATGCCCAATCATGGTCCACGGCACGGCCCTCATCAGAGGCTTTCTAGAACCTGAGCCGCTTCCCGTTCATCTAGACGAGCCCCCGCACGATACAAAATCACGGTTCTCAAAATTGCGGGATTCATTCGATACAGGTCTAACACCCCTCGCAGTTCGTGACTGGTATAGCTATCGAAATACTCGGAACCGGGACGGTTAACATCCGCCAGAGTTAAATGATCTAAAATAAAATGAATCTTTTGTCCGCGCTTCTGCTGAAAAGAAATCGCAAAAACGCAAGCACGTCGATAGAAATCCTCATCATCTTTTGAGGTAGCTACCCGTTCGGCTATCTCTTGACCATAGGCCTCGAGACGTTCTCGATCGACCTCCTTCCACTCCCCTGCAGCTACTGCGTCGCCGACCAAGCGATGAATTTCACTCCGATCCATCTGCTCCTGAGCCGCTGGCAAGGCTGCGCCACCCGGCCCGTTTTTCTGATTCACCCAAAAAAATTGATTCAGCGGATCCACCACCAAAACAGAATCGGATACCGCTGGGTCATGCCTCAACCCAGAGACCGTAGACTCTCGCGCGATTTGCAAGCCATACCAGAGGTCTCCGCTTTGAAAGTTCGAAATCTTTGAATAATCATAAGTGACGAGAGCCCTCAGTCCCGCCAAGCTCGCTACGCGATTCAAGTTGCGCGGCGGCGAACCCACGCCCCCACCCGCGAGGTCTCCACCCCCTCCTCCGCCTCCGAAACCTGTTGCGTCAGCAACAACCGGCGCTTGCAGCGACCCGAGTTGCTCCACTGCTGAAAACGCGGATGCACTCGAAGGCACTAACCCTGTTCCGAGGGCCTGGCCCCCTCCTCCTGCTCCACTCGGGCCCAAATCCTTGAAGCCAATGGTACTCCCAGCCTCCGTAACCAGAATGCGCTTAGGTCTCGGAACTTGAATCTCAGCTCCCGCATCAAGAAGCGGACTCTCTGCTTCTCCTAGGTCAGCCGGAGCAAAAGCGCCGCCCTCATCTAAACGGGACATCGAAGGCAGAGGTCGCTTCATCGCAAAGACTAATGGACTCGAAAAAAACACTATGATTACAGAAAAATACTTAATTTTATGGGTAATATTCATATGAGGCTTAATTTTGTGAACCCTCACTTCTAAAAGGCAACCTTTTAGTTGTCAAGTTCAATCAGAAATCACCCCTTCAGTAGGCAAAGCTAGGTGGCCCGACGTTCAATAACGGTTACGGCAAGCGCGCACAAGTATTGCAATTTAATCAATTGATCCAATGTCGATCTTGTTTTGCGCTACCTTTGTCTGATGCACTGCCTGACTCATTGTAAAACCTAATTTTTATAAACGTAAAAAACATAAACTATCGAATTCAGCGCATAAAAAAACAAAGCCCACCGAGTCCAGCAACTCCATCGAGAACTTCAATAGGGTCGTATCGAAATTCTAGCAGCAGCAAATTGGATTGCGGTACTCGAAAGCTAGGGATCGGGCAAAGCATCCCAAAACTAAGGACAGTCATTGTCGTGAAGATAGGCATCTAATCGCGCTTGCGCGTCTTCGCTACCCATGGGATCCGAGTAGCTCACATGCACCCAGAGCTTACCCAATTTATCTAAACCCACGCTCTCGCCACCTACAATCCTATTTCTTTTTTTAACGGGCACGCGATTAATTATGTGGTTATATAAGCAGACTGCAACCCTAGCTTTCTTAATGGAACGCAACGCGATATCACTTCCACCTGGACCCGGATAATTCGTCTGGAGCAAAATAGCGATTAGGTCTTTTTGAATAGGATTAAAATTTAAAAACTTTTTGCCATCTAATTTGTTTCTTAATGTGACTGTTTTATCAAACTTCTTGTCTGAATTCGATTCCGATTTAATTTCTAAGATATCTTTCTCTAGATCGGCGACTTTACCCGCCGACAGGACATTCAACATCAAATACCCCATCTGGAAGTAATCCATGTGCCGCATCATATATTTGCCGTTAGGAGATTTTGCCACTTCATGCTCTAGGGCATCTAAATGTCTCGCGCCTGTGGCAAGACCACCGTGCTTCATAGCAGCTTCCTCCTCACCAACAAGCCGCGCTACATCGCCTCCATCAACAGGACCCGCGGTGTATTGAGGAGTATAATTGTATCCTGCCGTAACCACTTGACCAGCTTCAGCATTGAGCCTCATGCTCCCACCAAAGTCAATCAACTGGCATTGCTTGGTATGAGGATTAAACAATACATTTGCTGGCTTGATATCCCGGTGAATAATTCCATTTTGATGCAGCAACGCGAGCTGAGACAAGAGAGAATTCACGCAGGCTGTTCGATCCTTCTGCTCCATGTTTTCAAAAACAAGGTTTCTCACTTTTCTACGGGTATCCTCATCTTCATCCTTCAGGTCTACACCTCCATAGGGTATCGTTTGGTAAATCCTGCCGTCCGCCAGAGCGATCTTGTCTTCTCGTCTCCCGCCCGGCCAACCCGGTATAGACTCAACTGCTTGGAGAATCGTTTCCTCAGCCGCCTGTAAAATCGGGGGCTTATTTTGCTTCACTCCCCCTTTCGTCCCTTCAGGCTTAATCATCTGCAACAACCTGACAGGCTGGCCGGTGCGCTTCAAATCAAGCGCCCAGTAATGACTTTTGAACGTGCCTTGAGTCCCGACGGTCAAGTCGCACCCGTTCACCGTCTTAGGCACTAAATACTCAGCCTCCCCGGCGCAGTAAAAAGCAAAATCCTGATTCAAAAGTTTGAAATCGTGCGGTCCTTGGCCTGGATTCGCGTGGCAAGCAGCTCGCGCACTCTCTAAGGAGTTACGGATGCTCTCAGCCTGAGGGGCTCCCGGACCAGTGCTAGATAAGACTGATAAAACACCCTGAAAGTTGGTCTGACATTCCTGACGTACAGCCTGAACCATTTCGGCCACAGCCGCAAGAGAGGTATTGCCTTTAATAATCGCATGCTGAGCCGCGAAGGCTCGATCCCGAAGAGCCTGAAAAGCTGGCCTGATTTCCCCCTGAAGCTTCCGGATCTCCTCAAAGGGATTGCGCTGGAGTTGACACTGAGCTACGCCTTGAAGCTCTCTAATGTTGATCTCCGACAACTCCGCAATTGCTACTTCGGCATGCTTCTGAACGTGCTGAGGAGTTTGCTGAAACGCCGCATGAAACTTCCCATAAGAGGACTCGAGCGCCTGAAGACGTTCTTCCCTTCCTGGCAGCTCCTTTTCTAACCATGCGATTTCTCCCTCAACTTCTGCCTGACGAGCTGCTGAGCGAATGAGCTGAGGGTTTTTGGCCTTCATTTCACCCTCCATGCGCTGCAGCTCTGCCAAGTGTTCCTTGGCTTGGGCTAAGATAATTTTGGCATCGCTTAACAGATGCGGCGAGTGCGCGCCCTCAGGCAATTTTTCAGGCCGAGAGTTGACATAGAGACGAGTGGCGGCCTGAAAGGCTTGGTCAACCTCTTGGAACCGTTGACGATACTGCGCTTTCTCCTGCTCTAATCTAAGGAGAGGGAGAAACTCACTGTGAGCGTTATCGAAAGCTACTTGCAAACGTTGCAGCTCGGCAATTTTGCTCTGGATCTCCGCCAGCGCGGCATCTACGCCCGGGGGAGCAAAACGCCCCAAAGTCTTTTGCATGTCGTGGAGATGAGCAAGCTTTGAAGCAACATCTTGAGAGAGTGATTCAGGCTTATGCCGATCAATTTCGCTGATCAAAGCCCCAACCCTTTCCACCTGAGCCGCCTTACCTTGCTCCAGACCCCTCAACAAATCTTGCTTTTGCGCAACAACCGCAGCCTGAGCAGCCGCCATTCTCGCGCGTTCCTCAGCTGCAACCACCTCTGCCTTCTGGCGATGGACTTCTGGAAGTTTTGCGATTTCTTGCCTCAAATGTACAAGTTTTTGGGTAATCTCACCGAAATTCACTTGGGACTCTTTCTTTAACTCAAGCATCTCCCGGTCTCCGGGTTTTTTCCCAGCTGCAATCAGCCTCTGTATTTCACCTGAGCTTCGCTGACTTTCTTCAAGCTGACGTTCGAGCTGAGCCTCAAGCTCCGAGATTGGGCCCCTGGCCTCTGCAGGAGCCCGACTTACCTCTACTCTGAGTTGCTGAACCAAATCCCTCATATGCGCCACATGCTTGGCGTGATCTTCTGCATTCCCGATCATTGCTTGTCGCCATTCTCCCTCGAGTTTCGCTTCAAGTGCTGCTTGTTCGGCTTTAAGATGCACTCCCTCGTTCACCACGGCGATCTGAATGGCTTTGGCATGGGCCGCGTCTTTCGCTGCGAGAGCCTGCGCTGACTCAGCCCGAGCGGCTGCTACTGCCACATCTAATTTTGCTTGATGAGCAGCCTCCAAACGCGCCCGCTCTGCATCACGCTGACGCAACAGTCTGTCTAATTTTTCGATTCGAGCTGTTATTGCTTTTAATGTTTTTACGTCAGTATTTTTGCGTGAACTTTGAGCCTTCTGGAGTTCTCTCCGCAGAGCACCCAGCTGTCCTTGCTGCTCTGCCAGCTGCTTCCTAAGAGCCGCCGCAGCTGCCCCGAAGCCCCTGTCACCGTCATAACCACTTTCACCGTCGTCACCACCTAGCTTCACTCTCTCTTGACCTCTCGACTCAACCTCCCCTTTAACTTGCGCCCTGGGTTGACGCCTGCCAGAACTTCCCCGATCACGCTCACCCTCGAATGCATCAGATCTACTAGACCTGGAGGATAGAGTCTCAGACTCGCTCCCACGAGAACCATTGCCTTGCCTTGAGTCAATGCCACTCTCATGGGAACTCTCAGTAGATCCCCCACCCGAACCCCCCGGCGGTCTTTGACGCCGTTTCGGCCCAGTCGAAGGAGGGCTCTTGCCCAACTGCTTCACTAATCCTTGATGCGAAGCTACCAACTCTTGGTGCGCTTTTTTTACTGAGGCTGAATCCCCTGCTTTCACTGCAGCTTCATATTCTCTGGACGCTTTGGCAAAATCAGCGGCACGTTGGCTCAAATCCGGATGGCTTCGGAGTTTTCGAGCGTAAGCCTCCGCGAGTGCAGCATAGGCACTTGCCACGCCTTGATCGTATGTTTTCTGTTGTGCTGGATTGTCTTTCTTTTTAGTAAGAGATTGAGCGTAATTCCGTGCAGCCTGTACGAAGCTGGGATCTCTGCTCTCCCCTTTTAGACCCGAATCCATGGCTTCGCAAAATTCCGAATAGGCTTTGCCTACGTCCGCTTCTTTAGCCTTCGAATTCTCCAACTGCAAACGATAGTCATCCAACTTTTGAATCTTTTTAGAATAAGGATCGTAGCTCATCCCCCAGACCTGGGCCAATTTTTCCAGGTGGGCTGCGAGCTGCCTTCTTGCCGCCTCTAGGGGAGGAGCAACCGCTGCATCTTGAATAGACTCGTTAGCAGAGTCTCCACCATCGCTTTCCGAGTCACCTCCATCCAAGCTACTTACCGAGCTTGCCACTGCAGACGACACAGGACGCCGAGCGGCATTCCCAGTCGCAGGAATGCATACACTCACGCAAAAAAGCAGACTAGAGATGATGCGCGCTATCTTGATAGAACTCGACTGAAAAGTCGGCATTCTGCCCCCGGGTCTCCGAATAGATTTATACTCTACTTAAATTGTATACTATCAGTTCGACGAGAGCAATATAAGTTGACTTTTTTAGTTTTATTTAGCTTAAACTATGATAAGCACATGAAATCAAAGACTAATTTAAACTCGAATGATACCAATTCGCTAGAGGCGAATACGCTTTGAGACCAGTTGTCTTTCCTATAGAACTAGGCCCGGGCAGAAAAAAATCGATTGAATCACCTCATGATGCGACGCACTCAATGGATCGTGCTAGGGCGATTACCGAATGTACCGGCGATTCGCCATCACTAGAATCCCTGATCTCACCTTGAACTCAGCCAAAGCCTAATCGGCGCCGACCACGGCTGGATTCGATTCGATTTTTGCCTGATCGGTGAGGTGCTTCATCCACTCACCAAAAACCAGTCCGGACTTTCGGTTGACCAGCTCATCCATCAAAGTTGCGCGCTGGGATTCAAATTCATCCCACTTTGCTTTTTTACTCTCGGTGACCAGGGCGATCAAAATACGTCCGGCTAAAGTGTACTTCTTAGCCGTCCCGCCCGTACTGGGGTCAATCGGAGACTGCGCTTTGAACGCATCCGCCAAGAGTTCCGTTGCAGGCCCCACTCCCGGCAAAAAATCTGACTGATGAGAGATCAACCCGGTCGTTTTTACTTGAGCAGAGACCGGCTTCAAAAGCTGATTCAGCTCAGCATCTGAGGAAGCCTGCGCAGTCATCTTCTTCACAATCGAATCTGCCAAATTCTCATTGTTTTTTTGAATTTCAACGAGCTTCTCGCCTAAGAGAATTTCTCTCACAATCCCGTCTTGAACCGATTCAAATTTCTGGCCCTTATAAATGGTGCCTTGCCCCTGCTCAAACTTACTCTTGGCAATATTCACCCGAGTGGGATCAGCATTAAACTTTGCGACTTCGCTCTCTTCTACCTGAACTCCCTTTTTCCCAGTTTCCTGATCCAAAAGAACATATTTAATGTTGCGCTGATCTTGCCGAGACTCAAACTCTTGCTTGAGTTCTTGCTCAGAAACCCGGACCCGCCTTTTAAAAAATGCTGACCATTTTTGAACCGCGAGGTCCTCACCGACCATGCGTTCAAATCCTGCAGGAGTATAATGATTCGCTGCTAAAATCTCTTTATAAGAAAGAAGATCGAACTTCCCATTCTTCTGAAACGTGGGGAGCTCCATAATTTTTTCTTTAATCTGCTCTTCGGCAGCAGCAAGACCTAAGTGTTTTGCCTCTTGCAACAAAAGTTTTTGATTCGACAACTCCCGAAAGACACCCTCTCGAAGTTTGAAGGCCTTGACCTGATCATCGCTCAGTTTTCCACCAGCGAGGTTCTTATAAAACTCGACCCGCCGATTGAACTCGCGATTAAACTCTGCAATAGAAATGGAATCCCCATTCACTGTACCGGCAACCGCCCCTTCGTGAAGCCCTCGAGTCGCCTTCGGGCTAAACACGCCATAAAATACAAAAACAAAGGCGATGAAACTAATAATTCCACCGATAAGCCCTTTTCCGAATTTTTCTCTAATCCATGCCAGCATGAGTAAACTTTCCAGCCCAGTAACGGCCTAAGGTTGTAATTTCTTTTTACTACTCTAAAATCCACCATCATCAAAGCATTGATTTAATGAAGTGAGATCGTTACGATGATACCACCGAGGTAAAAGATTCAAACATGATCAAGTACCTGAAACAATACCAGTTCTATATCACCCTTTTCCTTTTTATCCTCGTTCCAGTGATCTCGATCGATACTTCGACTCGTGCTCCTCGGGACTACCGATTTTATGACCGCGCTATTGTCACGCTAACTTCGCCTGTCCAAGCGTCAATCACCTGGGTCTTAGAAAAAATAGCCTCCGGCTTTGAGAACTATATTTATCTTTGGCATACCCACCGGGATAATCTAGCCTTACTGGACGAGAACCGCAAACTCCTTAGCTCCATAGCAAACTTGCGAGAAATCCAACAAGAAAACGTCCGACTCAAAAAGCTCCTCGGATTCGAAGAATCCTTTAAAATTGAGACTGTCATCGCTCGAGTCATTGCAAAGGATGTCTCCACTGAGTTTCGCTCGATTCGCATTAACCGAGGCGAAGACTCTGGGATCAAAAGAAATATGGCCGTCGTTACCGAAGAAGGCATCGTCGGCCGAGTCCTACGAACCACACCCACAACGAGCGACATCGTCACCGTCCTCGACCTTTACTCCGCAGTCGATGCCATCGTAGAACGATCGCGGGCTCGAGGTGTCGTCGAAGGGCTCACCGATGACACTTGCCAATTGAAATACGCTCTCCGCACCGACGACATTCAGACAGGTGACTTTCTCATTTCGAGCGGCCTTGGGGGAATTTTTCCCAAGGGCGTGGCCGTCGGAACCGTTTCGAAAGTGAATCGACAGCCCTACGGGATTACTCAGGAAGTTGAAGTGAAACCTAGCGTCGACTTCTCCAAACTGGAGGAAGTCCTAGTCGTTAAAAACGGGGGAGCAGAATGACCCGGATTCTTCTCAGAGCCCTCAATACGCCGCTTCTCATTCTGTTGATTACCCTCTGTATTGCACTGCAAAGCTCACTCTTCTCCTCATGGCCGTTTCTTTATCTCCAGCCCGACATTGTTCTCTTAGCGGTCATGTGGTGCGCATTAAGGCGTGGCTTTATCGAGGGGGGCATCCTGACCCTCGCTTTCGCCAACATCAGCGAAATTCACAGCGCCGTGCCTCAAGGGGTGTTTTTAATTAGCTACATGGCGATTTTCTTAGCGGTTCGCGGAAG
>CAINWE010000414.1 GCA_903854365.1 Oligoflexia bacterium | reverse complement strand
CCGAAGGAGGTAATTCTAACACTTCTTCGAACCTCTCAGGAGGTCTCCAATAAGGCCAAGGTAATTGCGATGCATCTTCTAATCTCTGTCGACAGAGAAGACTCAATGCCCCAAACCGAGAGGGAAGTTGAGCACTCGGAATTGTTTTAAACTCAGCAAGGGTTTCAATGCCAAGACGTCGAGCTGAGTCGATCATCGCTCGCACAGAGACTTGAGTCTTACTGGGCGTCGCCTGCTGAGAATGGTGCACGCCACTGTCACTTCCCCAAGGAGTTGCAAAATCAAGCAGTGCCTCGATGGGTAATGCATCTACACTAGCTAGGGAGTATCGAGCAAAAGCGAGAGCAGAGGGAATATCATGAGAAATCGCAATTTTGGCTTCCCAACCTAATCGACGTGCAAGAGACTTCGCCCGCAGCACAAAAGAGTACTCCGAATACAGGGAGCGACACTTGCCAATTTCAATAAAAATCGCCTCCGGCTCCCTCAAAGCAATTTGAGGACTCAATCGGAGACAGGCTTGAGCCAACTCCTTGAGAGTCGACTGCTGACTCGCCTTTGCAAAAAACAAACACGCGACCCTCATTCATTTCCCGCTTGCTTCTCACTCTCAGATCCAGGCTCCGATCGCGTGAACTTAGACTTTAAAATTTGAACTGAATAACTCCGACTCACCCAGGGAGTCTCCCCTGGCACACTCTCCCAATCAGCACGGAGTTGAAACGGAATCGCCCAGGCACGCATCGGCACCTTGGAGAGAAAAAAAACCGTCGCCTGAGACTCGCGCGCGAAAAGCTGCAATGCCTTGAGCATTTTCCCTTCTTCGACGGCATTAGGCAGAATCACGCAATCAAAAAGACGACTCCGAAGCGCTTTTCTTAACGCGGGAAAGAGAAGCTCCCCAGCTTCTGCCATGAGAACTCGCGAAAGGTCCACTCCCCTCTGTTGAAGGGCTGTAGGGAGAATCGTAAATTGTTCTTCAATCCAAAATATTTGAAGCCGCGGGTTTTGCCTCAAAAGGTGAATCACCCACTCCGTTCGAGCAGAGCCAGTGATTTCACAAATTACCCCACGAGGTACACCTCCCGGGACTGTATCTGAGTTCAGAAACTCTATTTTTTGAATCCCATTCCATTGGGAAAGCTTCTCCCGAAGCTCGGTCAGCTGAGGACGCTCCGATCGTTCCATGATTTCACCCTAACTGAGTTTCCTAATGACTCCTGTCACCACTCCTTCAATCTGAAAGGACTGATCTGGCCTGACAATGATGGGGTGATACAAGGGGTTGGCCGGATGCAGTTCAATGCTCTCTTTTTTGGGATAGAAACGCTTCACAGTCGCAGCATCGTCTACGAGAGCAACCACCATCTGGCCACACTCTGCCGTTCTCTGCTTCTGAACGATGACGAAATCCCCGTCCAAAATCCCGTCTTCGATCATCGATTGACCGGAGACTTGCAAAGCAAAATGATCCCCCCTCCGAATGAGCGACGAAGGAACTTCAATTTCATTGAGAGTCTCGATTGCCTCGATGGGCTGACCCGCAGCCACGCGACCTAACAGAGGGAGAGTCATCCGCTGTCGCGAACTCATTTTAGCAGTGTCACCATCCTCCATCCAAGCGAGGTTGGACTTGACCGCCAACCCCCTCCTCGCATTTGCGGGAGCCCTCTCTAGGAGGCCTTGTTCCCTGAGGCGAGTCAGATAACGCTGAACTGTCCCAAGAGAGCGGAAGCCAAAATGCCGAGCAATCTCCGCCTGAGAGGGTGCAAAACCTTGCTTCCTCTTAAAGTCATCGATGAACTCGATGAATTGCTTCTGCTTGGGAGTGAGTGGCATATTGAGATCATAAGCGTAAGTTTGGCGTAAGTCTAGATTTTTCATCCCGACAACCCAACGTTTAAAACCGACCTACAATCGAGCCCTCGGATAGAAAAGTACCAATCCTGACGCATTCTGAGTCATTTCGATGTATTACTGTCAGTAACTCTTAAGGAGGCACCTGATGCATTCCAAAACAGAATTGAATTTCATCACCCCTTCCAAGCCAGCAATTCAACTTTTTTACTCGCTCTTCGGAATCATTTTCCACGGAGCAATCGGATTGGCTGCAGACACCCCCGCAAAATTCGATCCCAATTTTCCAGTCCACTTCAACGAAAACCCGCTCGAGACTTATCAACCTGAGGTAAAAGTCATCACTCAAAAGACCGACACTCACTCCAGCTCGACTTCGTGTCAGATCACTACAGTGCAATTAAGCGGAATGGACCCCATCACTTTCCATCCGAGAAGAGTTGAAATCCAACTTTTTTCACCCCAAAAGAAACAGAGTCCTATTGGATCCGTGTTGATCGTTCCGCCGATTTACGGAGATACCCCAATTGACTTCTGGAATAGCCAAAGCTTTTGCAAAGCTGGCCTCCAAACAGCTCTCATTCAAAAATGGGACTATTACGAAGACACCCAAAGTGATTTAAAGTCTCACGACCGTGGTACCCTCCGAGCAGTGACTGCGATCCGCCATACCCTCGAATATCTTGTACAACTCCATCCGGGTCCGGTCGGTATTTTTGGAACCAGCCTCGGAGCACTCACCTCTTCAATTGCCCTGAGCATTGACCCCCGCTTGACGACTGGCGTCCTCATCGTGGGCGGCGGCCCAGTTGCATCGATCCTGTCGCAAAGTAAAATCAAAAATGCTGTCGACTTAAAAAAGCGACGCATGGACCAGCTGCATTTAAAATCCAAGGAGGACTACCAAGAGAAACTTCAGGAAGCCATTCAACTCGACACCGTCCAGCTGGCTCAACAATCGGATCCCAAAAAGCTCTGGATGTTTATCGCAACTCGCGACACCATAGTGCCCACCTCGACACAATGGAACCTCTGGGAAGCGTGGAATAAGCCCCAACATACCGAAGCTTTTTTAAATCATACCGGAATGATTATTTACACCTATGCGTTTTGGAGCAATTCGATTCGAAATTTTTTCTTAACCCATTTGACCGCTGCACAGACGCCAAAGCACGCGAGCCCTTCGATTCAGCATTAGACTCAGAGAGATTCACTATCCCTGGCTCGCTCGCAACCCCTGCGCTAGGTATTTTTTCTTCTACCCTTTTGGGCGCGCCTCCCAGCCAAGAAGGCAGGGAAAAGCTAATGAAATACTTACCCCAGCCTAGCCACGCCGCATCTTTGTAATTATCGAGTGCCTCTGAAGCACGCAACTTAGGCGAGTACAGTACCAACGCCAGGATAGCCACCAAAACGAAAGACCCAAGGGAAACTCTCCATTTCGATCTCATTAACTTCATGAAAATCTCTTTTTCTTTGGCCCGACTTCCCTAGCTTAGAATTATATACTAAATTAGTCAAGATTAGCGTTTTCAGAGAGATTTCATGAAGTCATGTCAGACACAGCCCAACAGATCACCCACGAGCACCACGAAAATGGCCCTGCCTTTTGGCAGCCCGGTAGGCGCGCATCCCCTGACCTAAAATATAGGGCTTTTGATTGGACCAAGCAGTCACTTCCCTTTGGACTTGAACGACCGCTCTCATGACTTGCGCATGGGCCAAGCGATCGACTGCTTTCATTTGTTGTCGGAGTACTTGAGGCGCCTTCAGAGGTTTTGGAATGGGAGCCTGAGCCTGCTGCGTGGCCTGCTGATAGTGACCCGTCACGCTCTGTAAGGCGACTTGATGATCAGGCGCAACGCGTGCCTTCGAACTCCCGATTCCTGCATAGGCCAGGGGGCCAGACAGTGCCGATAAAATCAGGACTGAACCCACTCCGATCCATCGCCGGTCAAGCTATCGGAGAACACTTGGTTTAAACTGCTTTCGAACCTGAACCTTGTTTTTCATACACACACTCCTGGCGGATAACCTACAATACGTTACTAATATAGTCAACAATAAAGCTCGGTCAGTTCAATCTTCAATTAAATTGACTCAGTTTAACTAAATGACCCCTGCTTCAGTGTATTAATATTTGACATTTTATGTCGGAAATTAATACACTGACTTGAGGGATGAGGAGAAAAAACTAATATTGTGAGGAGGTCCCGATTGAGCCGTCATCTGCCTGCACCACTGATTTTCTCTCGCTTAGTTTTAGCGCAACTCCTATGGCTCCTGCATACGAATTTGGCTCTTGCAGCTAAACACCCTCTGGTCCCCATCGAACGTTCTGGGGCCGTCGAAGAAATTCACGAAGTCGATGGACTCTTTGAACCTCAAACCTCGTTAAATCAGTACAATACCCCCACCTGCTACGCACATTCTGCAGCCTTCTTACTTCAATACTTCTATAACGCTCAGTCCTTCGCTTCTGGAAATGCTCTGACTCGATTCGACAGTTCGAATAACTTCGTCTCTCTTCCTCAAATTTCGGTCATAGATGTTTTAATCCGGGGTGAGAACTTTGAATTTTCACAGGGAGGAGGCACCCCTTTCATCTTACTTCATCGCATCAAAAGCCATTCTTTACGAGTCAACGTCGATCTTGATCTTGAATCTATTTGGCAATTCCAGTTAGATTTTCTGGGGCAATTTGAAAAAAATCGTCGAAAAAATATTTATCAAGTCATTGAAAAAACACTATCTCCAGAGTTAAAACAAAAACTACCCCGGTGGAAAACGGCTGCCCTCTCGATGAATCTAGAGATGAATCCCGAGCATCACGACCACACTCCACGTCAAATTCCCTACCGCTTCTTAGATCAGGCGTTGCAGGCGAAGAAAGTTCAGCTTCCTCCCTATAATCTTCATGTTTTTGACCCCAAATCGAAGGAGCTCCTTTCACTTTTTACCCCGGAGAACACACCAGCGACACAAACACTCAGCCAAGACGAGATTTTAATCCACTCTCTCAAAGTTTGGTTTCGCTCTTATGCAGGCCACGCTCCCCCGCTGGCCTTCCAATATTGTCATGAATTCGATGAAACCTCTCAGCAGTGCAGAGGCCTTCATGCTGTGAATCTGGTAGGTGTGTTGACCCAGTGTCACGAATCCGGATCCTGCAGCGACGCGTGGCATATTAGGGGAAGTTGGGGAGGCGCCCATGAGGGATGGTTCGAAGCAAAACCATTGGCTCAGGCTATCTTAGCCGCTCAATCTTCAATCACTTATATTCAACCTTGTACTCCCGTCCCTTCGTCGCTCCAGGTCAACTTAAGTGAAAGGTCCACTGAAACTTGCAGCTCTAAAATTCTTGGAATTCAACTTGGAAATGAGTCCTACCCGTCGCGCAAGCTCGATTCAGAGTCGCTTGCCTCTCACCCTCTGCACTTTGCTACGATGGCTGGAGACGAATCCCTGTTTTTCTCAGCACTCGAGCAGATCCACGATCCAGACCAACTCCAGACGGAGCTCGAAAAAAGACTCGACTACTCCAAGACTCTTGCACATTTGGCAGTCCAGAGCCAGTCCACTGAGATCTTGAAATGGATCGCACAAAGGCATCCTCAACTTCTGCAAGACACGGCCGGTCACCTCGGAAATCCTGCTCACCTGGCTAGCTATTTGGATCACCGTGATGCCTTGCATACCTTAATGGATCTAGCGCCCGGGTTATTCCACACGCAGGATCCTTCAGGCTTCTATCCTGCTGACCTTGCTGCGGGGCAAGCCCATACGGAGCTATTACTCAGACTGCATGAAAGAGATCCTCAGATTCTCATCACTCAGAATAGCGCCGGACTTACTCCCCTCGACATCTTAAAAATCAAAGACCGCGCTGGGTATGATCGAGTCACAAGATTAATCAATCCGCTCTATCAGAGGTTATCTCGCTGGATCAAAGGTGCCTTAGGACGCTGAGTCGAGTGACCCAAATCGTGTACATCCCGCTATCATCTTTCTAGAGAAACCCCAGTGTAAACCCTACAAGAACCATGAAGCTTCCCTTCGGGCAAATCTAAGTCAGCCTCAACCGTCCTTTGCCCATCTTCAAGGGAGTACCTCGGGATGTACAATCCGGGAATCGGCCCGTTCGGCCCCTGGATCCAAGTCCCGTGCCGCGTCGTCCATCGGTGCCCCTTGCCAGTGAAAAGCAGATCCGTATCGCACTTCACCTCAAATAAAGGATCCGATACACCACTGGAATCGTTCCAGATCTCAGCTCCTCGTGACGTTACCCAATGCGGAAATCGTGCTGCTGCCTGACATTTTCTTTTGTCCTGCCCCCCGGGTCTTGCTTCAAAGTTGCAAAACACATTGAAGCACACGCGGCGATTCGGCCTGCAACCGCAGTCTTCATCAGTATCATTCATTTCCGAATTCATTCCGGGCCAATCGGTCCAACCCATCCCTGCTGACCACTCTGGCCAAACTGAAGAGTATACAATCCCTGATTGACTCAGGAGAACTAATACCATGAGTGCAATTAGACTTAACCTATTCATAT
>CAINWE010000413.1 GCA_903854365.1 Oligoflexia bacterium | reverse complement strand
CTCGATGAGCGACCACCGGAGAGGGAGTTTTTCGTGTTTCCAGGAACCTTCTCGGAGGAGCTGCCCAACAGCAGGATGTTGGAGGTAGGGAAAGCATCGTTCGTTCCCATAAGCGAGTTTCAGTGGGTCGAGGTCAATCTCGAAACTCACCAGATGCAGCGGGCGTTTTGAGGGAGTGGGGCTCACTTGGGAGGATTGTTCGTAGGCTTGGATGACGCTCATGGCGTTGGTTGCCGCACCTAATCCAACGTCCCAGAACACGAGCTCCGGTTCATCAGGATTTGCGATGCGGTTCAGGAGTTGACTTTGAGTGAGGTAAAGGTCTCGAGCTTCCTCCATCGGTGGGTTGACTGAATGCATGATCTCACCAGAGGATTTTTGCTGGATCGAGTAAAACCCCTTTTCAGAATAACGAATCTGAAAGTCGCCTAATTCGAGCTTCTCTTGGATCGCTTCAGTCTGAGGCTTGTTTTCAGGCTGAGCGAGCCCCGAATATTGCAGAGCTCTCAGTCTCTGTTGACCCAGTTCACCATCTGTTTGCTGGAGGATTTCGCGTTGAACGCGATAAAATCCAGAAAACCGATCTTCGACGATGGACTCCCGGATCTGATCCATGAGCCCGTGGTAGAAGGTGAGATTGTGCAAACCGAGCAGGTGCCAGCCCAAAGTTTCGTCGGCTTTAATGAGGTGGTGCAGATAGGCTTTTGAGTAGGTTTTGCACGTATAACAAGAGCACTGCGGGTCCAATGCCTCGTCCATGAATTTATAAGCGCTCCGCCTCATCTGGAGCTTAGCGACGCTGGTGAAGGCAGTACCGCGCTGGGCGAGAGAAGTTGGGAGAATGCAATCGAACATGTCCACGCCTCGATGCACCGCTTCAAGGATATCGCTCGGTGTTCCGACTCCCATGAGATATCGAGGTAGATCCTTCGGCAAAAGATCTGCTGAAAGCTCAGTAAAATCTTCTCGTTCAGATTTTCCCTCACCCACGGCCAATCCGCCAATGGCAAAGCCATCGAATGGCATCTGGGTCAGAGTATCCGCACTTTGCTTTCTCAAGTCCGGAAAGCAAGCTCCCTGAACGATCCCAAACAAGGCTTGTTGACTTTCCCCTCGAGCGATCAGGCTGCGCTTCGCCCAGGCATGAGTACGAACCATTGCTTCATGAGCTACGGAATACTCGGAGGTTGATGGCACGCACTGATCCAAAACCATCATGATATCGCTGCCGATAGCCTTCTGCATTTCGATGCTGAGTTCGGGGCTTAGTAGAAACATCTTGCCATCGATGTAGCTTTTAAATTTTGCGCCCTCGTCAGACATCTTTCTTGAGTGCGGCAGGGAGAAAATCTGAAATCCTCCGGAGTCAGTGAGCACTGGCCCTTGCCATTTCATGAAGGCGTGAATGCCGCCTAGTTTCTTAAATACCTCCATGCCGGGTCTCAAGAGCAAATGGTAGGTATTTGCTAGAAGTACCTGAGATTTTACTTCAGTCAAGCTGGATAAGGTTTGCGCTTTGACCGTAGCTTGGGTCCCGACCGGCATAAAGACCGGAGTTTCTACGGTTCCGTGAGCGGTGCTAAAAGAGCCTCGTCGGGCCCGACTCTCCTGGGCAGTTTTTTTTAACTCAAATCGAAAAGGACGCATGATTGAACTCACTGATTCGTTGATGAAACACCTGACCAGTGTTTGGTTTGTCTCTTGGGGAGTGCAGGAGAGGGTTTGAAACCGTCCGCAGGCAGCTCACTCCGGGGCTTTTTTGTTCGCTCCGTGGCTGAAGTTAAAGCGGCATTGTCGCGGAGGAACCTTGGGATGTCCCGCTTGACCTTGCCGGAGTAGTCATTAATTAAGAGCGATCGGACACGCTCGGG
The DNA here is from genome assembly GCA_903854365.1 of Oligoflexia bacterium. GTDB lineage: Bacteria > Bdellovibrionota > UBA1018 > UBA1018 > UBA1018 > CAINWE01. The sequence continues at coordinate 2,674 of CAINWE010000413.1, read as the reverse complement.
GGCCAGACACTGCTCTTGGGTGAAGAAAATCCAGAGCGACTCCAAGAGGTTGAGCAAGGCAACCCCGTGTCCGAGGGGATGGCGATTGGAAAGAAACTCAGAGAGTCTCATGAACTCTTGAAAGAAGGATGATTCTTCGGTGCGGCACTTTTCTTTTAAAAATTCCACCGTGCCGGTGAAATTTCCGCTATTGGCGATCTGATCCCAAAAATGCGAAAACCGACCTAATTTCTGAAGTTCTTGAAAAGTTAAGTTCTTTGTCCGAAGCACTTGAAACGGAGGGTGATCTTGGTAGATCATTTCCCATTCTCGATCATGACGAATGATGGGGGTTCCTTTTAAACGCTTGAGGATGCCTACCTGAATCTCTTGAGACCCGAGAGCGGCTACTGCGTCAAACCCGTGAGCAAAGCTTTCGAGCGATTCTCCAGGGAGACCTGCAATCAGGTCTGTATGGAGATGAACCCCTGTCTTTTCGTTCAGGAATTTGAAGTTTTCTGTAATTTTCTCGTAATTCTGGCGACGACTGACGTTTTTGGCTACTTCAGGGTTCCACGTCTGAATGCCAATTTCAAATTGAAGAACCCCTGGCGGGAACTTCTGGATGAGCTCTCGCAGCTCGATAGGTAAGCGATCGGGGACCATCTCAAAATGCAGAAACAGCCCTAGATGAGCGCGCTCTAGAAAGAAATTGAGAATACGTGTACTAGTCGCAATGCTGAGGTTGAAAGTTCGATCGACGAACTTGAAGCTTCTGGCGCCTCGTTCTATAAGTTGATTCATCGAAGTTAAAAATGCATCCAGATTAAAATTTCTGACTGATTGATCTAAAGAAGACAGACAGTATTCGCAGCGATAAGGACAGCCTCTTGAGGCTTCCACATAGATAATTCTATTTTTAATGTCTTCTTCGGAGTAGCAATGGTAGGGAAGTTGAATTTGCTCGATTGGGGGTAGCTGCGCACGAATCAGTTTTTGACTCGGGTGGCCTCCGTTCATGATGGTCTTACAGAGGCTAGAGAAGGCTAGGTCTGCCTCTCCTTGGATGATATAATCAGCGAGCTGAGTGATCCTCTGCGGTTCGGCTTCATGGCTGACCTCGGGTCCCCCTAAAATCAAAATGAGACCCGGCTGCACCTTCTTCAAAATCGCAATTACTTGCTCGGTGAGTTGAGTGTTCCAGATATAGACGCCAAATCCTACGATCTTTGGACGCTCGAGGAGAATTGCTTCGGCGATATCGCGCGGGTTTTGAGCAATAGTAAACTCTAGAATTTTGGCCTGAGATTGAAGCTCGGCCAAATTCGCATAAAGGTATCTCAGTCCAAACGACGAGTGATGGTACCGGGCGTTTAGGGTAGACAAGAGAATGGGGTATGGCAAAATTGAATGATCCTTTGGAGGGCACCTTACGACAACTTTCAATTTTGAGAAAGATTTTTGGATCGATGCCCACTGCCATCTCGCAGATCCAGTAGTTCAAAGTAGGTTGCCCGAGATTTTCGCACGTTCTCGATCCGCTGGAGTTCGGGGCTGGGTTCTCGGAGGGGTGCATCCGGGGGACTGGCCCGATCAACAGCAACTTCGCCTAGCCTATGGGGCAAGCGTGCTTCGATGCGTCGGTCTGCATCCCTGGTGGGTGAGTCACCAGACCTGCTCGGACATTCAATTAGCCTTAGAGCAATTCGCCGAGCTCGTACCCACGGCAGACGGAATCGGGGAGATCGGACTCGACCGCTGCGCTCACTTTCACACACCGGAAGCCCAGCAACGCCAAGATTTTGCTATTCAAGGTGCTTTGGAGTTGAGCCGGTATGCGCAAAAACCAATTGTATTACATGTCGTACGAGCCCATGGCGCCATTCTCCAACTCCTCGATCGGTGGGGGCCATTTCCCCAAGGAGGGATGGTTCATGGATTTTCAGGCTCTCCCGAGACGGCCCGAGAGTATCTGAAACGGGGCTTCCTCATCTCGGTTGGTCTGGGTGCTCTTAAAAAGGGATATGGACAGCTTAAAAAAACGATCGCGATCCTAGATGAGGCTGAGTTTTTGCTAGAGACGGACTCGCATGAGCCAGCCGACCTAGTGAAAGTCGCTACAGCCGTCGGTAACTTGAGAAAAACTACTCCGGAGGATGTTCTTAGAAAATCGTCGTTGAATTTACGCCGTCTTTTTGAGATCTAACACGTCTCACTATCCACCCAATAAAGGCTATTCTATGGCGTTAGATCCGAACCTTCCTTCAACTGAAATGACTGAAGCGGAATTAGAAAATTATCGACTCCACCGTCGCTTTGACCGGATGGGAAGGCTCGTGGGCGACTCCAACATGAATCGGCTCATGAACTCCCATGTGATGGTCATCGGCTTGGGAGGAGTGGGTTCCTGGGCGGCTGAATCGATCGTACGCTCTGGCGTCGGTGAAATGACTCTGGTTGATTTCGATGAGATCTGTGTCACCAACTTCAATCGGCAGATCCATGCCCTTCAAGGGTTAGTGGGCTCAAAAAAGTCCGAAGTCATGGCTTCTCGTATGACTCAGATTAATCCACAAGCCAAAGTGAATTCAGTTTCTGAGTTTTATCATGCAAAAAATTGCGACGAAATTTTTTCAAAGCGCCCGGATTTTGTGGTCGATGCGATCGACAACATCACTGCAAAATGTCACCTATT